>WGCT01000324.1 GCA_015493625.1 Draconibacterium sp.
AGTCATCGAAATACCCCAACTGCTTATCGGTATTCCAAAGGTAAATTTTAAGTGTATTGTCTTGTAGATTTTCAGGAACAACAACTCTTTGTCGGATGAGTTGCCACCCTTTTTTATCGGTTTGCACAGCCTGACTTGAAGCTTTGTAAAACTGGTTCGAGTTTGTTGCAGCTACAACCAACCGCGTACTTTCGTTGTCGGCATTTCGCCATATTTCAATCTCATAAACATCGCCGGCTTTTAGGTTGGTAAGTTTGTATTCGAGTGCAAATTCGGTATTGGCATCTATTTTTATGGCGTAGTTTCCGGTACGTACTTTTTCGTTAGTTCTAATTTTTATGTTGCCAAAACGGCTTCCATTCGAATCGGTTAAGTTTTTATTGTTGGCTGAAACTTTTTCTGCACCAAACCGAACAACCTCTTCAATGCTGTTTCTCCTGTTCTCTTTTATCCGGTTGTATTGCAGGGTGTCTAAAACATAAATGGTTTGAATTCGCCCTTTATAAACTTGTTGCAACGGAAACCCTTGCCGGCTAATTTCGCTCGCTGTTTTATTGTCGTGCGGACCACCCATTAAAATGATTTTATTTCCATACTGATTTATCAAATCTTCGAGATAAATTTCTGTGTCCCAGTTTTTAATTGTCTTTTCGAATGAGTGATAAAAATATCTGCTGCCCAATACTTTTTTAATTTGCGGTAACATTCGGCGGCGGGTGTAAACATCGCCAAAATTAAGGGCCGAGTATGGATTTAACGAATTCGGATAGTAGTAAATTTTTGTGTACCCGGCATAATCTTTCTCAATCATTGCATTGGTCGAGTCCATCTCTTCGTTGGTTATTTTGTAGCCTTCGTTAAAGTAGTTAACGTTTGGTATTTGTACCAAAAGAATAAACAGAACAAGTGCAATAACCACAGTCTGTATTTCGTATTTTACAACACCTGGCAGAATTTTTTTGCGCTTAAAAACTTTGTGGATAAAAAACAGAATAATTCCTGAGAGTAGTAAATCGGGGATTAAATAGTGGTTAGAGTGGTAATGTTTGGCTACCATTAAAACGCCAAAACCTGCGCTGGCGACTAATGCCATTAATATTTTTATGTCCCACGGCATTTTTTTTCTCTCTTTTATTTGTCCGGAGACAGCAATGGCAACCACTACAATTCCGAGAAAAAGGACGAAAGCAAAAATGGGGTTGTTTTGAAAAATACGAAGTAAATCGGGGAAATAAGTATGAACATCGATAAATCCTTTTTTACCGTGTCCGTAGGTTCCCGAGTGGCTCATTAATCTACGAAACCAGTAATACATCTGTTCGTACTCCGGAATAATTGGAATTGTAAAAAGCACAAACGAAGGGATAATTCCGGCAGAATAAACCAATTTCTTTTTAATTGTAGGGAGTACGATAAATGGAAAAACGGCAAGTGGTAAAAAGGTTGCTTTTGTTGCCAGTCCGGCACCAACCAACAACGAAAAAACAATAACATATTTCCACGAGTTTTTATTTTTATCGGCATAAAACCAAAGCACGGCAATCACAAATACTGCCGTAAGGAAAAAGAGAAATGGTTCGGGCGAAACTTTGGTGAAAACATGGTCGAGGGTATTGGTTGTAATAAATGTTGAGCCTTGTAAAAGCAGAGCCACCCATATCGAGCCTGTTTTTTTGTAGGCCATCCACCCCAGCAAAAGCAGAACGATTGAGTTTAAAACCATCAGCACATTCCGAATGCTTAAAATAAAGAGATGCGAGTCGGTAAAAACATGGTCGACAAGCGTTTGGTTTTCCGGATTATGAATTAAATGCGTAACGCCAATTGTTATGGCACCAATTTGCATTACCGTTGTTCCGGGGTGGTCGATATATCCCACACCGACACCATCGCACAGCGCAGTTGAGTTTACCAGATAGACATAATTGGGGTCGTTGCCAAATTTTGCCAGCTCAACATTGAATCCTAACCACAAAAAAAACAGTGGAAACAGTATGATGCTAAATCGAAAAAATTTATTCCGGTTCAATTTGAATTATTTTAATTGAAAGATTTTATATTTTCCTAATCCCCATTTTTGCAACCTGAATTGAATGGATGTTTTTAAAACGCCAATTCCATAAACACTGCTACTCTTTAAACTAATACTCGATGCGTCGTCGAAATATTTTGTGGGGCATGTAATTTCGGCAATTTCGTAACCGGCGTACCAAATTTGAGCCAGCATTTGGTTGTCGAAAACAAAATTATCGGAGTTCTCTTCGTAGTTTATTTTTTCTAAAATCTCGCGTGTAAATGCGCGGTAACCGGTGTGGTACTCCGAAAGTTTTGCACCCATTAATATATTTTGAATAAAAGTAAGCCCACGGTTGGCAATGTATTTAATCATTGGCATTCCACCTTTTAACGCCCCTTTCCCCAAAATACGCGAGCCGAGAACAACATGGTACAACTCGCTGCCCAACAGGCTTGCCATTGCCGGAATCAATTTCGGGGTGTATTGATAATCGGGGTGGAGCATAATAACAATATCGCCACCAATTTGCAGTGCTTTGTTATAACACGACTTTTGATTGCCACCATAACCGGTATTCTTTTCGTGAACAACAATGTGTTTAATTCCAAGTTTCTTCCCCACTTCAACAGTGTTGTCTTTACTTAAATCGTCAACCAAAATCACATCGTCAACAATATCGAAATCAATTTCGTCGTAGGTAATTTCGAGAGTTTTTGCCGCATTATAAGCCGGCAAAACAACCACTACTTTTTTGTTGTTAATCATTAATCTTATTTGTTGTTAAT
>WGCT01000325.1 GCA_015493625.1 Draconibacterium sp.
GAGTTTAAAATAGCATTTGTTATGGTAAAATATTTTAACGATAAGATTGTGCAAAAGAATAGATTCAATACGGCACTATAAGGTTAATTTCGTATTATAACCCGGGCAAAAAAAATGCTGCAAGATTTTCTTGCAGCATTAATTTTTGTTTTATATGTATAATTATTTTGCCGGAACAATTACATTGCTCGTAATGCGTAAAACTGTTGTCGAATTTTTTGGGTCGTTTGTAATTACTGTAATCGATTTACTTTGGCGACCATGTTTACCACGCGAGTTAAAGGTTACTTTTAGTGGGGCTGTTTCGCCGGCAGCAATAACTTTTTTAGCGGGTGCAACTGCTGTACAACCACACGAAGTACGAACACGACGAATTATTAGGTCCGATTTTCCTTTGTTGCTCATCATAAATGTGTGTTCTCTTTTCTCTCCCTGTTTCATTTCGCCTAAATCGAAAGAGCTTTCGGTAAACGAAACTACCGGTGCATTTGCCAGTTGTTCGGGAGTTAAACCCGAGAAGTCCTCCTCAATTGTTGCACTAACTCCAATCGATGCCTTATAATCTTTACTTCCGTTTAACGATAAATAGATTCGGTTTGAGCTAAACCCGAAAGTATTGGCTTCTTTTGCGTTGTAGGTAACACTTAATGTTCCTTTTCCTTTTGCAGGGATAGTTGAAGGGACAATAGTTACTTTTAAAAATTTAGGAACGGTACGCAATCCAACGGTAATTGGCTTGTCGGTGTCGTTAATAAGCTCTAGCTCTTTGGTTTCAACGGCATTTTGCTTTAAGCGTGCAAAGCTGAGGTAGTTTGTTTTAACACGTAAATCGCCAATTTTGCGTGGGTACTTTTCGGCTAATGTTTTTTCGCGCTGTGCAACAGTTCCTTTAATTCGTAAAACAACCGAAGCATTTACTGCATTCGATTTTACTGTTACAGTTTTGTTAAACGAGCCCGGGCGATTTTTTGGGTTGTAAGTAACTTTAATCTCACCGGTACCATTTGGCTGTACAGGTTTTCTTGTCCATTTTGGAGTTGTGCACCCACACGAAGCATGAACACTACTTAAAATTAGTGGTGCAGTACCTTCGTTTTTAAATTTAAATGTTGTGGTTTGCAACCCGGCAGCTTCTTTAAATGTACCAAAGTCGTGCATCACTTTTTCGAAAACAATTTTAGGTTTTTCTTGTGCAACAGCAACACTTACAGCTGCAACCAACGAAAAAACAATAAAAAACTGTAAAAACTTTTTCATAATAATTTATTTTGGTTTGAAATTTTAAACAACTTCAATATTATCGCAACAAATGTAATAATACGTTCTGTTTAAACTGTTAACCACTTCTAATATTTTGTTAATGAAGTGTTAATGCGGAATCTTTAGTCGATATTTATTGTAGAAGTTGGTTGGTAGTAGATTGTTAGACATAAGAACCAAGAACCAAGACGGAAACTGTTGAATATTCGTCTTTTTATATAAATGCAGGTATTTTATTGTTTATCAGTACGATATAAAAACAACGAACTGTTGTTTTACTAACTTGGTAATTAATATTTTGCAACCAGTGGCATTTTTCGCCCAAATCCAAATGCTTTAGAGCTAACCCGTAAAATTGGAGCTGCCTGAAAACGTTTGTACTCATTCATGTTTACCATTCTTATTACCCGTCGAACAACTGTTTCGTCGAACCCCAGAGCGGCAATCTCTTTGGGCGATTTATTAAGCTCGATGTAGTTAAAGAGCATTTCATCGAGTTCTTCGTATTCGGGCAGCGAATCGGTGTCTTTTTGGTCGGGGCGCAACTCGGCCGAAGGTGGCTTTATAATTGTATTTTCCGGAATTATTTCACCATCTCTGTTTATAAACCGTGCCAGCCGGTACACTTCCAATTTATAAACATCGCCCAGCACGGCAAGTCCGCCATTCATATCGCCATATAATGTTCCGTAGCCAACTGCACTTTCGCTTTTATTGGTTGTGTTCAGTAAAATATGGCCAAATTTATTCGATATTGCCATCATATAAATTCCTCGCGTACGAGCCTGAATATTCTCTTCGGTAACATCGGGTTTGCGCCCTTCGAAAAGTGGAGCAAGCTCTTGCTCAAACCGGTCGACTGCACTTTGAATAGTAACAATATTGTATTGAATATTGAGGTTCTCGGCAAGCTCGCGGGCATCGTTTATGCTGTGGTCCGACGAATATTTCGACGGCAACAGAAGCACTCTTACATTTTCGGCACCCAGTGCACGAACTGCCAATGCCACGACTACTGCCGAGTCTATACCGCCTGAAAGTCCGAGCGTGGCCTTTTTAAATCCCATTTTTTTGAAATAGTCGCGAATTCCCAGCACCAGTGCATCGTGAATTTTTTCGGTCGTATTGGTACGGTGTTGAAGCTGTTTAGCTCCAACCTGTTTTGTGTCGACCAATAAACTATCTTCGTTAAAGTAGCTGAGTTCTTTTATAATGTCGCCGTTTTCGTTAATAAAAACCGAGCCTCCGTCGAAAATAAGTTCGGTTTGCGCGCCCACCTGATTGACATAAAAAATGGGAATATTGTAGTTCTGTGCTTTGCTAATCAGCATATTCTTCCGCCACCCCTCCTGATTGTACGAAAATGGCGATGCCGAAATATTTACCACAAAATCGGGGTTTAATTTCGAAAGCTCTTCCATTGGCGAAATCTGATACAGTTTATCTTTACCAAATTCGCTTTCGGTGGGCAGTTCGTCCCATAAATCTTCGCAAATGGTAATGGCAATTTTCTCGCCTTTGTACTCCACAATTTCAAAATCGCGGTTCGGTTCAAAATGGCGGTACTCGTCGAAAATATCGTAGGTTGGCAACAACGTTTTTTTATGAATGCTTTTTATCTCTCCATCGGCCAAAAAGAAAGCCGAGTTAAAAAGTTGTTTCCCGCGATTGTTCTCGTTAATTTTTGGTGCACCAATAATGGCGGCCACACCAATACAATTTGTTGCAATTTCGGAAACGGCCTCGCCGGCTTTTCTAATAAACTCTTTTTTCTCCAGTAAATCGTTCGGGTAATAACCGGTTACCGAGAGTTCGGAAAAAACAACCAAATCGGCACCGCGGGCTTTCGCACTTTTTATTTGGCCTTTAATTTTTTCTGAATTTCCCCTGAAATCGCCAATAGTATAATTTAAC
>WGCT01000326.1 GCA_015493625.1 Draconibacterium sp.
CAACAATCAACCAAACAAATAGATTATGGATTTTAATTGGGAAGATAAAACAATTGCAGTAGTCGACGACACAGAGATTAATTTTGTGTTGATAAAAACTCAATTGCGAAAAACAAAAGCAAATGTAATTTGGATAAAAAATGGCCACGATGCCATTGAATTTATAAAAAACAAAAACAACGCCGACCTTTTATTAATGGATATTAGAATGCCTGTTTTAGATGGAATTCAGGCCACAAAACAAATTAAACAAATTGCCCCCGAAACTCCAATAATAATACAAACAGCCAGTGTAATGGGCGATGCATACGAAGAAATATCGAAATCGGGCTGCGACGATGTTATTTTTAAACCAATTATTGCCGACAAATTAATTGAGATGATTGACAAGCAATTCAAAACTAAACTTAAAATATAATGAGAGAACTGGAGCCGGGACAACGATATAATATCTCTGTGCTGTTTGTTGACGACAACGAAACAATACGACAATTGTATCGCCGAATTTTGGAGAAACACGTCAACAACTTATACATAGCAAAAGATGGCTACCATGGTCTGGAATTGTACAAGAAACACAAACCCGATTTGGTTATTACCGACATGGTGATGCCGGTAATGAACGGGTTGGAGATGGTAAAAGAGATTAAAAAAATCGCTCCCGACGCCAAATTTGTAGTTATGTCGGCATACAGCGAAAAAGACAGTTTTGTTGAGTCGATTCACCTCGGAATTGACGGGTATTTAATGAAACCTGTTGAAGCAAAAAAACTGCTGTCGCTAATCGATGAGTTTGCAGGAATTACGCTAATGAAGTGGGAACTTGAGCGAAAAGAGAAAAAACGGCGCGAAGCCGAAGAGTATCTGAAAAAATCGTTGGCCGAAAAAGAGATTTTACTGCGCGAAGTACACCACCGGGTAAAAAATAATATGCAGATAATTTCGAGCATTTTACGTATGCAAAGCCGTAATATCGACGACCCAAAACTAAAAGACGTTTTACAAGAGAGCCAGAACAGAATTCATTCGATGGCTCTTATTCACGAAAACTTGTACAACAACAAAAGTTTGGCCAATATAAATTTCTCGAGCTACATTAAAAGTTTAACAAACAACATTGCCCGATCCTATACCAGCCACCAGGCAAATGTTACTTTCGACTATCAGATTGACGATGCGTATTTGCCCATGGACATTGCAATTCCGTGCGGATTAATTATAAATGAGCTTATTTCAAATTCGTTTAAATATGCTTTTAAAGATAAATCAGACGGCACAATCAGCATCCATTTTACAAACCCAAAAGACGATGAATACAAATTAGTTGTCAGCGATAACGGGGTAGGAATCTCCGACACTTTCGACATAACAAAAACAAAATCGTTGGGAATGAAAATCCTTCATAAACTGGTGCAACAAATTGAAGGAACATTGGTAAGCGATTTTTCAAACGGAACTAAATTTACAATTATATTTAAAACAACTTATTCATGAACTCGAAATACAAAATTTTAATTGTTGAAGACGAAATATTAGTAGCAACTGATATTGAAGAGAGTCTTGAAAGCCTGGGGTATACAGTACAAAACTCGGTCGACACCGGACTAAAAGCTATTGAGGAGGTAGAACGCTCGCTTCCCAACTTGGTGCTGATGGATATTAATTTAAAAGGCGAAATGACCGGAATTGAAGCAGCACGAAGAATTATTGAAAAACACGATGTGCCAATTATTTACCTTACTGCAAATGCCGATATTGCAACGGTAAACAAAGCAAAAGTTGCACTTCCGTATGGTTATATTATAAAACCATTTACCGATAAAGATTTGCAAACCAACATCGAAATTGCAATTTTTAAATTCGGTAACGACCTGAAACTAAAATTTGAAAGCGAACAATTTAATACCTTCTTCGACTTAAAAGACCATGAGAAAAATCAAATTATCGTTCATGCCAAACAGGGACTCGAAAAAATAAACATTGATGATGTATATTTCATCGAAAAAGATGGCAATAATACAACTATTCATCTCTCCGATGAAGAAGTAACAACCAAAAAACCATTCGAAGAGTTTATCGAGTTTTTTCCAAAATTAACATTTTTACAAGTTAATAAAACCACTGTTATAAATGCCACAAAAGTTTTTGCAGTAAAATTCCCCGAAATAATTATTGCCGATAAAATGAGTGTAATTACTGTTGATAAGGAGTTTAAAGACTTATTAAAAAACATTAATAGTGAACTTGGCGAAATTACAGATGAATAATAACACTACCTCGGAACAAGGTTCTGTAACCGATTTGCAGGAGATCAACATCACCCCGGAAAAAATAAAAGAATATGTCGATTATTTTTTCTCAAAAAATGGTCTCGACGAAGAAGAACACGAACAATTTTACCGTTTGTTAGACCGTGTAAAAGCGGAGGATATTGAAACGGTACGGAAATACGTTTCGAGCCTGCACACTCCGAAAACATTAATTGGATTTGCATTTACAAAACCTTTTGGATACAGCGGCGATTTTTTTATTATCGAAAAAATATACCAGTTCTATTTAAGCGACAACGAGAAGATAAAGAAATGGGATCTGTTTTTCCAGAAAACACCCGCAGTTGTCGCCGTTCGGAACCGGAAAACTCTTGCCAAAAACATTTTCGAGCAACTAAATAAAAATGCCGCAGGAGTACAAAAAGATGTCTTAATTTTGGGAAGTGGCCCGGTTACCGAAACATACGAATTTCTTGAAAAAAATCCCAACAGCTCGCTTGTTTTCGAAATGTTAGACATGGACAAAAGAGCCATTGATTACGCAAAAAGCAAAAACCGAAAATACCTCGACAGAATGACATTTCATAACCGTAATGTTATTCGGTTTGACCCTGAAAAAAAATACGACTTAATTTGGAGTGCCGGGTTATTCGACTATTTCAAAGC
>WGCT01000327.1 GCA_015493625.1 Draconibacterium sp.
ACTATTAACCGGAGAATGTCTAGCGTCAAATTAATATTGTATGTTAATCTATATTGCTTTACAGGTGTTTTGCAAAAGAAAGCAGATGTGGCGTGATGACGTTAACCGATAAAAACCCAAATTTTATGACCAAGTTAATTATTGTAGTTTCTTTTTTAGTTTTGAGTTTAAACCTTACGGCACAAAACTTTATTGTTAGTGGTTTTGTAAGAGATAAAGCCACCGGTGAAAGTTTAATCAATGCCAATATCTACGAAAAAGAATCGTTTCAGGGAACCATTAGTAACGAATATGGTTTTTTTAGTTTATCGCTAAAAAAGCAGAAACATACCATTGTGGTGTCGTTTGTTGGTTACGAAAAAGAAGAGTTCGAGATAAACCTTGTTTCCGACACTTCAATTAATGTTGAACTTCGTTTACAATCGGAATTAAAAGAGGTAAACATATACGGGAACGGAGGATCGAAAATTAGTCGGACACAAATGAGTATGGTTGAAATACCAACGACCACTTTGAATAAAATTCCGGTTCTTTTAGGCGAGCCCGATGTTTTAAAGGTTATTCAGTTGTTACCCGGAGTTCAATCGGGATCGGAAGGAACAAGTGGAATTTATGTACGAGGAGGAGGTCCCGATCAGAATCTTTTCTTGCTCGACGGAGTTCCCATATACAATGCAAACCACTTGTTTGGATTTTTCTCAGTATTTAATCCAACGGCAGTAAAAACCGTAAAACTCTATAAAGGAGGATTTCCTGCCCGCTTTGGAGGCCGCCTCTCTTCGGTGGTCGATATTCGAATGAAAGAGGGAAATATGAAAGAGTTAAAAGGTGAGTTTTCAATCGGGTTAATCTCTTCGCGATTTTCACTCGAAGGACCAATAAAAAAAGATAAAACATCGTTTATTATTTCAGGACGAAGAACGTATATTGATATTTTAGCAGCCCCAGTAATTAAAGCGGTAAACAAACATACAACCGGATATAAAACCACCGGAGGATACTTTTTTTACGACTTAAACGGGAAAATAAATCATAAATTTTCCGATAACAGCCGGCTCTATTTCTCCTCATACCTTGGGCTCGACAAAGCATATACAAAAGACGAAAGCTTTTATGTCGATGACCACATTCGTTTTAATACAAGCAACAAATCGGGGTTGAAATGGGGAAATATTACCAATGCACTTCGCTGGAATTACGTTTACAATCCAAAACTTTTCAGCAATGTTACGTTAACCCACAGCTATTATAATTTTAATGTTGGAGAAGAATCGATGATTGTAAATACTAAAAAGAACACAAAATCGGAAGATGTGTTCGAATACAATTCAGGAATCAGAGATTTTGCCGGGAAAATAGATTTCGATTATTTCCCCTCTCCACGACACTCTGTGAAATTTGGGGTTGGCGATATCTATCATACTTTTAAGCCGGGTGTAAATCATATAAAAAACACCAATGGAGAAGAGTTAAAAAACAAAACCGACACAACTTATGGTAACGCCAATATTAATGCCAACGAATTTAGTTTATATGCCGAAGATAATTTCGATTTGTCGACCCGGTTTAAGGTTAATTTCGGGCTCCATTTCTCGGCCTTTAATGTTCAGGGCAAAACTTACACCTCTCTAGAGCCGCGTATTTCGATGCGTTTTTTAGGTTCCGAAAAATGGTCGTTAAAAGCTTCGTATGCAAAAATGAGTCAATATATCCACCTGCTCACAACATCGACAATAAGTTTACCCACCGATTTATGGTTGCCGGTTACCAAAAAGGTACAACCACAAACATCGCATCAGTTTGCAATTGGTGGATTCTATAAACTCCCGAAAGGATTCGATTTATCGGTTGAGTTGTTTTATAAAACAATGAACAATTTAATGGAATATAAAGAGGGTGCTGCTTTTACCGGAATAAGCAACGGTTGGGAATCGAAAATAGAGACAGGAAAAGGAGAAGCGTACGGCATAGAAGTTATGCTCGAAAAGAATATTGGAAAAACAACCGGATGGATTGGATATACGTTGTCGAAGTCGGACCGTACATTCGAAAATTTAAACTTTGGAAAAACTTTCCCGGCTAAATACGACCGGAGGCACGATATAAGTATAGTGTTAACTCATAAGTTTAACAACCATGTTGACATTGGAGCAACATGGGTTTATGGTACGGGAAATGCAACAACGCTGGCCTATCAAAAATACGCGTCGGCAAGTTTTACTTCCGGAAATGGTGGGTGGTACGACAATACAATTGAATATTATAATGGAAGGAATAATTATCGGATGCCAAGTTATCACCGGTTAGATGTTGGCGTTAATTTTCATAAACAAAAAAAGAGAGGAATTCGAACCTGGTCGTTTGGTTTTTATAACGCTTACAGCCGCCAAAACCCGTTTTATTTGTACTGGGGCTACGAATCGCAAGATGGATACAACTCGCAAGGGTGGTATTATCAAGACTCGAAACCTGCATTAAAACAGGTGAGTTTATTCCCTGTAATTCCCTATTTCTCATACACCTTTAAATTTTAGTACAATGAAAACAATAATGAAAAGCATATCGTTTATTTTTATTATCATAATTGCGTATTCGTGCGAAAAAACAATTCAATTCAATGCACAACAGATAAAACCGAAGATTGTTGTTAATGGCTTTGTAAGTCCACATAGGGGAATTCTTTTGAAAGTGGAAAAAAGCAGAAGCATTCTGGATCAAGACGATTATTTCGAAGCAATTAGCAATGCAAAAGTGCTTCTTTACGAGAACGACGTTTTGGTTAAGCAACTGAAATACAAAAGTGTTATCGATACATTCAGAAAACAGCTTGATTATGATGTTGAGAAAAAGATACCTTTCGAAAATGGCCATTATTCCGATAACTCAGTTCAAATTAAACCCGGAGCTACTTATAAACTTGAAATTTCGAAAGAGGGATTCGACCCGGTGTGGTGCGAAACAACTGTTCCGAAACCGGTTGATATTTCAGACTTTACGGTCGATTATAAAGAGGGGATAAAACAAGAGTATGCTCCAAAATATATGATTGATATGAAGTTGAAAATAAAAGATATTGCTGCCGATGAAAACTTCTATAGTTTAAATGTTCAAGTTCAATACGGTATCGAGCTTGGTTATTTACGTTTGCCGGGTTATGGTTACGGTGGCTACGGTAATTACGGCAGCGGTAATCCGGGCGGAGATTCCGGTGAACAACCTGAGTTTTCTAAAACCGATACTATAGTTGAAAAATACAGCGAATTTATGGGGCAGTGGTTTTCGCCCGATCCGATTTTTGCTTCGGGCGATGCTATGGATGCTTTTGACAATTATATTTATTCGAATGGTCTGTTTACCGATGAATTAATAAATGGCAAAGATTACTTGCTCTCGTTTGGTGAACATGGAAATTACACCGTACATAAAGATGTGGGGGAGTTTATTCGGGTAAATATTACTCTCGACAACTTAACAAAAGAGTTGTATCTCTATTACCGTTCGCGCGAAGAACACAGCTATGCAAAAGACGACCCGTTTGCAGAGCCCGTTCCGGTTTATTCGAATGTTGTGGGTGGGTTAGGAATATTTGGTTCCGAATCGACAAGTTTTATTCAAGGAATTTTTGGCGATTATCCAGTAACCGGCAAAACATATATCGACGAAAATACTTACAGGGAATTAAGAAATAGTCAATATTATTAAATCTGATTTTGGAAAAACAGAGCAATTATGAAAATACAAACCTGTTTATAACCGGTTGTTTACAACGTTGTTATAAATTGATCCGAACTGCACACGAATACCAAAACTGGTATAAACTTCGAACGACGAAGGTAGTTTAACTCTGTTCAGCAAAACATCTTCCAAACTGGCTTCGCTTTTTGGTAAGTATATTTGATCGTGTATGTTTTCGGCTCTGAATTTAAAACTTACCGACAACCCACGAACAACTCTAATTGATAAATCAGAGTCGAATGAGATTCTATTTTTACTGAAATCGTGCAGGTAATTCGATGCTTTTAACCCGGCTTCTATTTCGCCCCAGGTTTGCACCAATTGCAAATCAATTCGAAGCGACTGCGACCAAAGACTCTCTTCAAGAACGCCGTAAATTGTCTCTTCGTGATATTTTCGCCAATCTCTGCCAACATAATAAGCCAAAGTAAAAACTTTCCGGTCAGAAATATCCCACGGAAAGATATTGTATTCAATTGCAGGTTGAAGCAAAAATGAGTGTATAAGATTCATATAATTACTGCTGTAATAACTAAAAGAGCCACCAACCGACCAACGAGGATTAATACTGTTTACAAGGCTGGTAGTTACATAGTTGGTAACATTTCCCGATTTGTATTTTTTGTCGTTTCTTTCGTATTCTTGTTTGCGTACACTCATTCGTCCCATCGTTCGCGACTTCCATTCTTCGGTAACATGGTCGGCACGTAAATTATACGAGTAGTTGTATTTCTGCTTGCTCTCTTCAAGGTCGATACTTCCCGTAATGTCGCCTCGAAAAGTCCAGCTGTTCCACGGGTCTTCGGTTTGAATAGGTTGAGTACTCTCCGCTTTATTGTTTTCGTTGTAACTAATAACAATGTTTTTCGAAACCTCGGTTTGATTAATATAGGGCATCAACCCCAAGGTAATGGCATCGGTAATTGTTTTCCGTATTTCATCGTGCGTATCACTCGGTGTGGTTGAACAGGAGATTGTAAAGTCGCTAATATTCGTAAACGATTTGCTGCTGTACATTAACGAATAAACCTTGCCTCCTGAACCGCTTTTCCGACTTGAAATAATAATATGAACATCGGAAACTGCCGGGTCGTTTACAAAATCGACAAATTTCATATTTCGTCGCATAAAATCGAAATCGAGTTTTACCCCCTCAACAAAAATCTTTGGTTTCCCGTTTTTCTTATCATAAGTATAATGTTTTTTTATCTTTTTATCGGTCTCTTTTTCTGCCGAGAAGCTATTTCCTACCGTAATTAGTACGATTAAAAAAGCGAGAAATAAATGTCGTGAAATCATAATTGTCTATTTGATTTTGGCGAGTGTAAAGATGCATAAATTTATGAACATATATTCTTAAAATAACGATTGATTTGAATGAAATCGGTTATATTTAATACAGAAAAAAGTACCAATCAAAAACCCAAAAAGCTATGAGGTTTGAGTATATTTACATTTTCACATTCAAAATATTATGGCAAAACGGGAAAAAAGAGAGAAGAGGAGAGGTTCGGCGGGAAACAATCGAAAGTTGGGTGAAGATTTTTTACTTCAGAATTCAAAAAAGGAGGGGATTGTAGAAACCAAATCGGGGCTGCAATATTTTGTGGTTGAACAAAAAAAGGGGAGAGTTCCAACACTGTACGACACAATAAAAATACACCAGCGCGCTTTGCTTTTAGACGGGAAAATTCTTGAAGATACATATCGAAAAAACCAACCCGAAGAAGTTAAAATTGATGAACTAATTGAGGGATTGCAAGAGGGACTTTTATTAATGACCGAGGGAAGCAGGTTTAAATTTTGGGTGCCTGCGAATTTAGCCTGGGGCAGAAAAGGAACAGGAAATAAAATTCCGCCAAATGCAGTGTTAAGTTTTGATATTCGCATTGTTGAGATTTGCTGAAAATTAATTTCTGTTTGCTATTTTTATGGTCGAATTTTTACCTAAATCATTATAATATGAAAAATTTAATTGTTACACTTTTATTTGCAGTCTCGTTAGCACTTACCTCGTGCTCGTCAAACAAAAAAGCTGAGCCAAATACGCTCTCGAAAAAAGAGATTAATGAGGGATGGAAACTGCTTTTCGATGGAAAGACAATGGACAATTGGAAAATGTTTAACGGTGGCAAAGTTACCGGATGGAAAGTTGTTGATGGCGTTATGAACAACTCGGGAGGGGGTTCAGACCACGGTGGCGACATAATTACCAAAGACCAGTTTACAAATTTTATTTTAACTCTCGAATGGAAAATAAATCCGAAAAGCAACTCGGGTATCTTTTATCATGTTCAGGAAGGAGTTACCGACCGGATTTATCAAACCGGCCCCGAGTATCAGTTGCTCGATGATAAAGGTTGGCCAACAAAACTTCACGACGACCAATATTCGGGAGCCAATTATGCTATGCAAGCTCCTGTAAATGCTAAAGTTAAGCCGTTAGACCAATGGAATTCTACAAAAATTATTGTGAATGGAACTCACGTTGAACATTGGTTAAACGGAGTGAAAGTGGTTGAATATGAATTGTGGAGCGATGACTGGAAAGCCAGAAAAGAGGCAGGAAAATGGAAAAATGTTCCCAACTACGGAATGGCTAAAACAGGGCATATCGGACTACAAGATCACGGTGGATTAACACAATTCAGAAATATTAAAATTAAAGAGTTGTAGCATCGTTCTTACTTAATTTGATAAACGTCGTTTTAATATAATTTGAAACGACGTTTATTTTTTTATCTTTTCTCCAAAAAGCTATCTTTGTTTCAAAATTATTAAATATGGCTTTTACTGCTTTCCGAGAGATGAAACCATTCTCGCAACTTATGTTCTCGCTGTTTGTTATTCTTGTGAGTTTTTTAGCATTAATGGTAATCTCGGTTATTTTTGCCATTCCGTTTTTTGGTGTCGACTCGTTAAAAAGTTTGACAAATTTAAACGATTTGACCAATCCCGAGTCGTTGATTGCAATTAAATATTTCCAGGTAATGCAGTCGATAGGCTTATTTATTATTCCACCATTTGTTATCGGTTGGTTATTCTTTGGAAAATCGTTCGAGTATCTTTATCTGAATAAGCGAGTTCAATCGTCGTCGGTTTTATTGGTTTTTGTAATGATGTTTCTTGCTGCGCCATTTATAAATTTAATTGGCGAACTGAATTCAAATATGGTTTTTCCGGAGTGGATGAGTGGGATAGAAAATTGGATGAAGAGTACCGAAAAAAATGCCGAGATTTTAACTAAAGCGTTTCTAACGGTAAATTCGGTAGGTGGATTGTTCTTTAATTTGTTTATGGTTGCTTTACTCCCTGCAATTGGCGAGGAGTTACTTTTCAGAGGAGTAATACAACGTATTTTTACACGCTGGACACATAGCTTTCACTGGGGAATATGGATTTCGGCAATTTTGTTTAGCGCATTACACATGCAATTTTACGGTTTTGTTCCGCGCATGTTATTGGGTGTTTTATTTGGTTATCTTTTAGTTTGGAGCGGCTCGATGTGGTTGCCAATTATTGCTCATTTCTTTAACAATGCAATTGCTGTAATTGCGATGTTCCTTATCGATAAAAATATGATTAAACCCGAAATAGAGGAGATTGGAACCGCTTCAGAAAGTTATTACATGGCTGCAATTAGTATTGTTTTAGTAGGCCTATTTTTGGTTTTAATTAAGAGACAGAATTTGGGAAATACTATAGAAGCATAATTTTTTGAGTCGCTTGTTGGTATGGTGTTCGTAAACGAATAAAATATAAGCCTGGAACAGGCCTTACAAGTTTAATCTTACCCAAAATCGAAAAGCAAATCGCGTTGCAACTCCTTTTGAAGTATTTTCGGATTCTCTTTTAATTTTTTCTTTTCGCTTCTCCTGAAAATATAAACCAGTCCGTACTCTTCCAATATCTGGCGTTTGATTTTTGTGTCTTCAATTGTAGTATTTTCTTCAATCTCCGACCACATTTTACTAATAAATTCGTTGGTGGTTTTTCGTACTGCACGCATTCTGTCGAACGAACGTGAAGTATTTTTTCTTAAATTATTTTGAAAGATTGCAGCATCGTAGAACTCTTCAACTTTAATTTTAACCATGGCAATGGAAGGGTTATAAATGGCACTTCCGCCATTTTGAATCCTTTTCTGCTCGCCTTCAACAACTTTGTTTCCCCAATATAATATCTCTTCTTCGGTGTTTAACGGAGGAACTTTGCCCTCGAACTCTTTTAGCCCGTAATATTTTATGCCACCGTTTATTTCGCCTCGCTCCGATGTTAAAAATAACACTTGAATAAAGTGCGAAACATACATTCTTGCACTTTCTAATGCGGCTCGATAATCCTGATTGCGTTCCGATTGAATCTTAATATCTAACTCGTATTGCGTTAATGTGTTTTCAAACTTGCGTTTAACATCTTTCAACTCCTCAAATAAACCATTGGTAATTGCAATTTTCTCTTTACTTTTTTGAGTTGCTTTTTTAAGGGCTGCTTCGAGTGCCCGAATTCGGGCTTTGTCGGTTGTTGGTAAACGTCTGTATGGCATAGCTTCAAAAAAATTATTTATGCGAATATAGTTAAAGGAACAATCGAAAATATTTGTTCGCCCCCCGACTTATGCACAAGATGATGTGAATTAGTTGGATGTTAGCGGCTTTTTTTATCAAATCTTCCTTAAAACCCTTATTGTAAACAATAGTTTTTAACCGTTTACCAAGTTAACCGACGTATTTAGATTAGGTATGTCAATAAAAAAGCCTTCAATTTCCAATTAATTGGAAAAGAAGGCTTTTAATAAAATATGATTATAAATTTATTTGCTCAAGCGAGCACCTAAATATTCACGGTTTAAGCGTGCAATATTCGTAATCGATATGCTTTTGGGGCATTCCGATTCGCAAGCACCTGTATTGGTA
>WGCT01000328.1 GCA_015493625.1 Draconibacterium sp.
GTCAACAATAGAACAAGTTCAAAACGAGATAATCGAAGAATTTTCGATGTTCGATGATTGGATGGAAAAATACGAATACATCATCGAAATGGGAAAAAGTCTTACGGGAATCCCCGATGAGATGAAAAAAGAAGAGTTTTTGATACCGGGTTGTCAGTCGCGAGTGTGGCTGATACCCGAAAAAAAAGACGGTAAACTGCATTTCCAGGCAGACAGCGACGCCATTATCACAAAAGGCATTGTCAGTCTGCTTTTGCGCGTCTTCAATGACCGCACACCAGAGGAAATAGCTAATAGCAAACTGTTTTTTATCGACGAAATCGGTTTGTCGTCCAATTTGTCGCCAACACGTGCCAATGGTTTGGCTTCTATGGTCGACAAAATTTATCATTATGCAAAAGTGTTTAACGAAAATTAAAAAAAAATGGGACAAGATTTTTTAAAATTAGAATCAGAAGTTATCAAGGCTTTAAAGGAAGTTTACGACCCCGAAATACCCGTTAATGTGTATGATTTGGGATTGATATACGATTTGAATATCGACGAAGACAATAACGTCGAAATAACAATGACGCTGACAGCCCCGAACTGTCCGATAGCCGACCAGGTTGTTCAATACGTGCAACAAAGAGTTGAACAAATCGAGGACGTGAATAAAGTTGCGGTGAACCTTGTTTTCGACCCACCGTGGAACGTAGATATGATGAGCGACGAAGCTAAATTACAGTTGGGTTATTTGTAATAACAATATCGTAGTCTTACGGGACTGCGATATTGTGCGGTATTTGCAAATTTACAAAATAAAAAAACTGATAGACTTCCAGATAAAAAGACTATTTTGTAAAGCACAAAATATTCATAATTTCAACGACTTTGAATAATAAAAAATTATTATAAAAAATAATTTTACTTTTAATTTTTGGAATTCTCTTTACAGGTATACAAACGCAAAATTAAAAACGAAAGTAGTTGCAAATTTACGAGATTACAGTAATGAACTTTATTCTGTTGATTTTTCACCTGACGGAAGATATCTGGCAACAACAGGTCTTATTCGTACAATTGTATATAAATTAAGGTAAATAAACTATTCCTGTTGTTTGTGTTTTTCAGCTTTTCTGTTAAAAAACATTTTATTTAATAATTCAAATTTTTAGATTTGTAGAAAAAAGTCATGGAATACAGAATTGAACACGACACTATCGGCGAAGTAAAAGTCCCTGCCGACAAATATTGGGGCGCTCAAACTCAACGTTCGTATCAAAATTTTAAAATAGGAGAATCTGCAAGTATGCCAAAAGAAATTATACGTGCTTTTGGATACTTGAAAAAGGCCGCCGCTCTCACTAACTTCGAATTAGGCGTGTTAGACGAAAAGAAAAAAGACCTCATTGTTCAGGTTTGCGATGAAATCATAGCAGGAAAACTCAACGACCAATTCCCGTTGGTAATTTGGCAAACAGGCTCCGGGACACAATCGAATATGAATGTAAACGAAGTTGTTGCCAACCGTGCGCACGTTCTGGCAGGCAATAAACTCGGCGAAGGCAAGCGTTTTATTCACCCCAATGACGACGTTAACAAATCACAATCATCAAACGACACATTCCCTACAGCAATGCACATTGCCGCCTATAAAATACTAATTGATATAACTATTCCGGGTGTCGAAAAACTTCGCGATGCTCTGAAAAAGAAATCCGAAGAATTTATGGACATCGTCAAAATCGGACGTACTCACTGGATGGACGCTACACCTCTAACACTCGGACAAGAATTTTCGGGTTATGTTTCACAGCTCGACCACGGTTTGCGTGCTTTGAAAAACACGCTTGCTCATTTGTCGGAGCTTGCACTCGGCGGAACAGCAGTCGGAACAGGGCTTAACACCCCAAAAGGATATGCCGAACTCGTTGCTAAAAAAATAGCAGAACTCACAGGTTATCCTTTCGTAACGGGAGAAAATAAATTTGAAGGTCTTGCCGCTCACGACGCAATAGTTGAAGCTCACGGAGCATTGAAAACTCTTGCAGTCAGCATTATGAAAATAGCCAACGATATTCGCGTTTTGGCATCGGGACCTCGTTGCGGTATCGGCGAAATTACTATTCCTGCTAACGAACCCGGTTCGTCAATTATGCCAGGAAAAGTAAACCCGACACAAGTAGAAGCAATTACAATGGTTGCTGCACAAGTTATAGGTAACGACGTTGCTATCAATGTAGGTGGTATGCAGGGACATTTTGAATTGAACGTTTTCAAACCGATGATGATTCATAACTTCCTGACTTCCGCACGTTTATTGGGTGATGCTTGCGTTTCATTTACAGACAAACTTGTTGTAGGCATAAAACCTAACAGAGAAAGAATAGAACACTTCCTCAACAACTCTTTGATGTTGGTAACTGCATTAAATACTCATATCGGATACGAAAATGCGGCAAAAATCGCCAAAAAAGCACACAAAGACGGCACAACATTAAAACAAGCGGCACTTGAACTCGGTTTGCTCACCGAAGAACAATTCGACGAATGGGTTCGTCCAGAAAAGATGATCGGCAGTCTTGATAAATAAATTTACGCATAATGAATAAAAAAGGAGCTAAAAAACATTAGCTC
>WGCT01000329.1 GCA_015493625.1 Draconibacterium sp.
ATAGTTTCTCATTCTTTTTATCATATCCAACCGAAATTGTATCGCCTTCGGTAATCGAAGCTCTGATAATAATTTCGGCCATTTCATCTTCCAGATATTTCTGAATGGCCCGTTTTAATGGTCGAGCTCCAAATTGCGGATCGTAACCTTTTTCGGCAATAAAATCTTTTGCTGCCGGCGAAATTTTTAATTTATAATTTAATGCATTTACCCGGTTATATAAATCTTCAATTTCAATATCAATAATTTTATTAATATGCTTTTTCTCTAACTGATTGAAAACGATAACATCGTCAATACGATTTAAAAACTCAGGCGCAAATGCCTTTTTCAATGCTTTTTGAACCACATATTTTGCGTGCTCGTTATCGTCTTCAGGGCTGTTACCACTAACAAAACCAACACCTCTTCCAAAATCTTTCAACTGGCGCGAACCAATGTTCGAAGTCATTATAATTATTGTATTTCTAAAATCTACCTTTCTTCCCAAGCTATCGGTTAATGCACCTTCGTCGAGAAGCTGCAAAAGCAGGTGAAATACATCGGGGTGAGCTTTTTCTATTTCATCGAGCAAAACCACCGAGTAAGGTTTCCTGCGAACCTTTTCGGTTAATTGTCCGCCCTCTTCGTAACCTACGTAACCGGGAGGCGCTCCAACCATTCTCGATACCGAGAATTTCTCCATATACTCACTCATATCAATTCGTATTAACGAATCGATACTATCGAACAAATGAGTGGCGAGAATTTTTGCCAGTTGTGTTTTTCCAACTCCGGTAGGTCCTAAAAATATAAACGAACCAATGGGCCTATTCGGATCTTTCAATCCGGCACGGTTGCGCTGAATTGCCTTAACAATTTTCGAGATGGCTTCGTCCTGTCCAATTACTTTGCCTTTTAAATCTTTGCCCATGCTCATTAAGCGCTTGCTTTCGGCTTGAGCTATTCGTTGAACAGGAACTCCCGACATCATTGCGACAACTTCGGCTACTTTATGTTCGTCAACAATTTCACGATGATTGACCAACTCTTTTTCCCAACGCTCTTTTTCGTCGTCGAGCTTTTGTAGCAAATTCTTTTCTTTATCGCGGAAGTTAGCTGCTAACTCAAAATTCTGACTTTTTACTGCTGCTATTTTTTCCTCTTTTATCTTTTCAATTTTCTCTTCGAGTTTTAAAATGTTTTCGGGTACATTAATGTTTGTAATGTGAACCCGCGAACCTACTTCGTCGAGTGCATCAATAGCTTTGTCGGGCAAAAAGCGGTCGGTAATGTAGCGGGCAGTTAGTTTTACGCAACTTTCAATGGCCTCGGGAAGGTAGTCAACATTGTGGTGGTCTTCGTACCTTCCTTTAATATTGTTTAATATTTCAATGGTCTCGTCAATCGATGTTGGTTCAACCATAACTTTCTGAAAGCGTCGTTCGAGTGCACCGTCTTTTTCAATGTGCTGACGATATTCGTCTAAAGTTGTTGCTCCAATACATTGAATGTCGCCGCGTGCCAAAGCCGGTTTAAGCATATTTGCAGCATCTAACGAACCGGTTGCTCCACCAGCTCCCACAATGGTATGAATTTCGTCGATAAACAAAATTACATTATCAACTTTGGCAAGTTCATTTAAAATTGCTTTCATTCGCTCCTCAAACTGGCCGCGGTATTTTGTTCCGGCAACAATCGATGCAACATCTAAACTAACTACACGTTTTTCGAACAAAATACGTGATACTGTTTTGTTTACAATGCGAATTGCAAGTCCTTCGGCAATGGCCGATTTACCCACGCCGGGTTCGCCAATTAATATTGGGTTATTCTTTTTTCTTCGACTTAATATTTGTGCCAATCGTTCAATCTCCCGCTCTCTTCCTACAATCGGGTCTAAACTATTCTCTTCTGCCAGTTTGGTAATATCAATACCAAAGTTGTCCAACACCGGCGTATCCGATTTCGAATGGCCTCCGCCTGCTCCTTTTTTCGGAGCTTGCGGACGCGGTTGCCCTTTCGAAAACGAGTCGCCAAAATCGTCCTCCTCGCTCTCAGGAAAGTCCGATTTCATCTCAACTCCTTTGTAGTTTTGAAGTTGAGTTTTTATTGTATAGTAACTCACTCCAAACTCCATTAACAAGCGGGTAATTATATTATCGCTATCTTTTAAAATGGCAAGTAATAAATGAGCACTGTTTACGGTTGTGCTTTTAAGAGCGCGTGCCTCGAGGTAGACAAGTTTTAACGATTTCTCGGTTGATTTGAGCATCATTACATCTGCCTTCTGATTAATCTCCCTGTCCGTCTTTATTTTCTTTTCAACTAACTGTTTTATTTCGGCTAAATCGACCCCCGAATTTTCGAGTATGTCGGTTGCAATTCCTTCTCCATCGCGCAAAATGCCAAGAAACAGATGCTCCTGTCCAATAAAATCGTTTCCCAACCGAATTGCTTCTTCACGGCTGTATCCTATAATATCTTTTATTCTTGGTGAAAACTGTGAATCCATATATTTTTTAAAATTTTATCGTTATAAGCAAAAATTATTCCTAAGCGTTCGAAATATAAAATTACTCAAAAAAACAGTGTTAATTCAGTGCTTTTGTCAGAAGTTATTAAAATTCAGAAAAAGCTACTGAATTATTGACAGTTGAAATGTTAATAACTCCTTATTACTATGGTGTTAAATCGGCCGATAAAATACCTTTTTGACAGATGATTTTATTATTTTTGTGAGGTTTTTGAATTTGAAAATTAAGTTTAAAAGAGATATAAATGAGTGAAGGAGAAAAAATTATCAGAATAAACATCGAAGAGCAGATGAAGTCTGCTTATATCGATTATTCAATGTCGGTAATTGTATCGCGTGCGCTACCCGATGTGCGCGATGGATTAAAACCGGTTCATCGTCGTGTTTTGTTCGGGATGAATGAATTGGGAATGTTCTCAAACAAAGCATATAAAAAATCAGCCAGAATTGTGGGAGAGGTGTTAGGAAAGTATCATCCGCACGGCGATTCATCGGTCTATTTTGCAATGGTTCGTATGGCACAAGAGTGGTCGTTACGTTACCCAATGATTGATGGCCAGGGAAACTTTGGTTCTGTTGATGGCGACAGTCCGGCAGCAATGCGTTATACCGAAGCAAGAATGGCAAAAATTGCAGAACAAACGCTGGCCGATTTAGATAAAAATACGGTTGACTTTCAACCCAATTTCGACGAGTCGTTAAACGAACCAACAGTTCTGCCAACCCGAATTCCACAATTATTGGTAAACGGAACATCGGGAATTGCCGTTGGAATGGCAACAAATATGGCTCCGCATAACCTTTCCGATACAATTGATGCCATTGTTGCGTACATCGACAATAAAGACATAGATATTCAGGATTTAATCGAAATAATTATTGCTCCCGACTTTCCTACTGGTGGTATTATATACGGGTATCAAGGTGTAAAAGATGCCTATGAAACAGGAAGAGGTAGAGTAGTTATTCGTGGAAAAGCGCATATTGAAAACGAAGGAGGACGCGAGAAAATAGTAATTACCGAAATTCCGTATCTCGTGAATCGGGCTGAAATGATTCAGAAAACAGCCGATTTGGTAAATGAAAAGAAAATTGAAGGGATTTCGAATGTAAACGACGAATCGGACAGAGACGGAATGCGCGTTGTTTACGATTTAAAACGCGATGCAATGAGCAACGTGGTTTTAAATAAACTTTACAAATATACTGCACTTCAAAGTTCGTTTAGTATAAACAGTATTGCACTGGTTGCAGGACGACCCAGGTTACTGAACCTTAAAGAGTTAATTCATTATTTTGTTGAACACCGTCACGATGTGGTAACGCGCCGCACACAGTACGAACTGGAACAGGCCGAAAAACGCGCCCATATTTTAGAGGGATTAATTATTGCCAGCGACAACATCGACGAGGTAATAAAAATTATTCGCGCATCGTCGACTCCCGAAGAAGCTCGCGGAAAATTAATAGAGCGGTTCGAATTGAGCGATATTCAGTCGCGTGCAATTGTTGAAATGCGGTTGAGACAATTAACCGGACTGGAACAAGATAAATTGCGTGCAGAATATGACGCAATAATGAAGCAAATTGAGCATTTGAAAAGCATTCTTGCCGACATTACGCTTCGTATGGAAATTGTTAAAGAGGAGTTGCTCGAAATTAAAGCCAAATTTGGCGATGAAAGAAGGTCTGAATTAGTTCCAAATGCCGAAGAATTTAATCCTGAAGACTTTTATGCCGACGAAGATATGGTAATTACAATCTCGCATTTAGGATATATTAAGCGTACACCACTTACCGAATTCAGAACACAAGGCAGGGGAGGAGTAGGCTCGAAAGGCAGCACCACCCGCGATGAAGATTTCCTCGAACATATTATTATTGCATCGATGCATAACACACTCTTGCTGTTTACCGAAAACGGCAAATGTTACTGGCTTAAAGTTTATGAGATTCCTGAAGGAACAAGAGCATCGAAAGGACGTGCAATTCAGAATATCTTAAACATTGCTCCCGACGATAAAGTGCTTACATTTATAAACGTTAAAACGTTGGCCGACAAAGAGTTTATTAATAATAACTACATTATTCTTGCAACCAAAAAAGGAATTATAAAGAAAACAACTTTAGAAGCTTATTCACGACCACGTCAGAACGGAGTTAATGCAATTACAATAAAAGAGGGCGACCAGTTGCTCGAAGCACGTTTAACCAACGGAAATAGTCAAGTAATGCTGGCCGTTAAATCGGGTAAAGCAATTCGTTTCCCCGAAGATATTGTTCGCCCCATTGGAAGAACAGCGTCGGGAGTTCGTGGAATACGTTTAGGTAGCGAAACCGATGAAGTTATTGGCATGATTTGTGTTCAGGACGAAAATGAAGACATTTTGGTTATTTCTGAAAATGGCTATGGAAAACGTTCTAAAATAGATGATTACCGCATTACAAACCGCGGAGGGAAAGGCGTTAAAACAATTAATATTACCGAAAAAACAGGAAAATTAATTGCAATAAAAAGCGTGTCAGACGATAACGATTTAATGATTATTACACATAATGGAATTACAATTCGTCTGGCTGTCAGTTCAATCTCTATTTTAGGAAGAGCAACGCAGGGAGTAAAAGTTATTAACTTGAAAGGCGATAATACCATTGCCTCGGTAGCAAGAGTTAGCACCGTAGAAGATGTTGACGAAGAAAATGCCGAAAGCATGGAAAACGAAGAAAATAATATAGAAGAGAAATAAATTGTTGATTTTTAACCCACTTCTTTGAATAGTAGGTTTAAACATATATTTTTACAGCGAAAATTAATTTTAAATTTAAA
>WGCT01000330.1 GCA_015493625.1 Draconibacterium sp.
TTGTATTTCCAACCCAGCGAATATTTCCAAAGTAATATTTTTTCCCCTCATCAATATCGATACTAATATCGACTTTCGGTTTTTTCTTTCTTCCAACAAGAACCTGATAAACACTATCGTGTGCAATAATTGCATCGCGATATCCTTCCTCGTTATATTTATCAATTAATTTTATTTTGTCTTTTTTATACTCTTCCTGAAGGAATTTTTTTGTTTTGAAAAAATTACGAAGTGCTTTAGCATTTGTCTTTTTCATGGCACGCTCGAGCGTAATTTGCTTAATGGCTTTGTTTCCGGTAATAAAAATATCGTTTACCTTAACTTTCTCTTTTTTATCGACATAAATATCGAGAATAAGGCTATTGTTTTGCGTGGTATCGTCGCGCTGAACAATATTTACTTCGGTATTAAGGAATCCTTTTTCGAGAAAAATATCTTTGATTGTTCGCTCGGCATTGTTAACCATATTATCGGTAATCTGACTTCCTTTCAGCAATAAAACTTTTTCGGTAATATCGTCTCGTTCCGATTTCGACACTCCAAGGTAGTTTACATCGGCCAAACGGGGGCGTTCCTGCAAATAAAAATCGAGCCATATTTTATTGCCCACCACTTTCGTGGCTGCAATTTTTATATCGGAGAACAGGCCCTGGTGCCACAACTTTTTAATTGCCATGGTAACTTCTTCTCCCGGCACATCAATCTCCTGACCAACTTTCAGCCCCGAGAGCTGAATTAAAATTGCTTTATCTAAGTACTTAATTCCCGACACTTTAATATCGGCAATTTCGTATTTTCGCGGGCTCGAATAATAAATTGAGAAATTGGTGCTGTCGCTAATCTGGGCGTATGCTCCCGGCACAATTGTAACAATTAAAAATAATAGAAGTGTTATATACTTTCGCATTCTATTCATACATTTATTTACTGATTAACTGTTCGCTGGTTTTTCCAAATCGTCGTTCCCTGTTTTGAAAATCGAAAACTGCTTCAAACAGATCTTCTTTTCGAAAATCGGGCCAAAGTTTTTCGGTGAAATACAATTCGGAATAAGCTATTTGCCAAAGCAGGAAATTACTAATCCGGTACTCTCCGCTTGTGCGAATCAGCAATTCGGGATCAGGAATTCCAACTGTGTTTAAGTAGCTCTCAAACAGTTCGTTGTTTATTTTTTCTGGCTTTATTTTTTTATCTATTGCATCGCGAACTAAATTCTTTGTGGCATTAACTATTTCCCATTTCGAGCTATAACTAAGTGCAAGTACTAAATTTAATCCGGTATTTAATTTCAGGGCATCAATACACCCATTTAATTTTTCTTTCACTTTTGGAGGCATTGCTTCAATATTGCCAATGGTCGATAACCGCACGTTATTTTTCATCAGCGATTCGGTTTCCATTTCAATGGCGTGTACCAAAAGCTCCATCAACGCATCGACTTCGTTTTTTGGACGATCCCAGTTTTCGGTTGAGAATGCGTACAGGGTAAGGTGTTTAATTCCTATTTCGCCGGCACCTTCAACCACCGACCGCACCGACTCTACGCCACTCTCGTGGCCGTAAACCCGGGCTTTCCCGTGTTTTTTTGCCCAACGTCCGTTACCATCCATAATTATGGCAACATGTTTCGGAATATTGTTTTTATTAACTCTGTTTCTGAACGACTCCATTATTTCTTTTTACTATCGTAAACCGGGCATGCATTCTTGCCTATATAAATCATGTACGTTAAATGAACTCCTAAATAACCGGCCCAATCGTTATTGTGTATTGCCGACGTATATTTTATCAACTCTCCCTGCGGATTGTAATACGACAATGGATCGTCGAGATCATCCAACTTATCGCTAAATATTTTCCGCAACTGATACTCAATACCAACTCCTAATCGTCTTCCAATATTGTATTTAAATCCCAAGCCAAAAGGTATTGTTGGTGCAATTACCGACTCGTTGTAGTCTTTATTGTTTATTACTGCCGGATGTTCCGGATTAAACTGCTTAATGCTCGAGTTTAATACTTCGTATGGAAAGTATTCCATGCCAAGTCCAAAAGTTACATACGCCGAAAACGGTGTTTTCTTCTCTCCCAAAATGTATTTCAGATAATTTATTTCTACCTGCATCGAAAAATCCAAAACATTTTTATTGAATTTCCATGGTGTTCCTTCTATTACGCCTTCCTGCAAAAAGTTGCCAAACAGCGCCATGGTTCGTAACCCAACCCGTGCATTAAAGTTATACCTGAAATAGGCTCCAAAATTTAAATTGAACGTTTGAAATGGGGGTGCATCTTTCAAATCACCAAAATAGTTCGATGTTCCTCCCCAAATCCCAATGTCGGCTGTTTTTTGAGCAAACCCTGAAGTGGTTATCAAAACGGTTGCAAACATCAATAATACTTTTCTCATGTGCTTAAATTGTTTTCTTTTCTCTAACACATTGAAACGGTCGCAAAAAATCTCCCTTTTTTAATAAAAAATCTTTCGGTCTGTTCCATTTTAGTATTCAAAATTGTTTAACAAATAATCGTTTCGGGCATGTGCTAATTTGCATAAAAAAACAAAAAATTGTTTATCACCTGAAAAGAGTAAAAAATTGTCTCTTTTTTCCATCCGGTTTTTCGTATTTAGAATAATTTACATCCTCACAAAAATACGCCACAACTCTTTGTATATCAACGAACTTAGCCTGCCTACCATCTCAAAAATACAGCTTTCAAGAGGTACAAAAGTAATATAATTCGCAAAATAACATACCCGATTGCTATTATAAAACCGAAAAGAAGATTAAAAATTGTTAAGGGGCTTTAAAAATAGTGGTTGCCGAAGATTTAAGGTTTAATTAAGAACCTCTTTCGGCTCAAAAAAAAGACGCCTGTTTTTACTTGTTTGCAGATATCAGTTTCTTTTATCAATTCCCCACATTAATTTATTTCGAAGTGTATTAAAAAACGGCTGTTCTGGCAGTTGTAACGTTTTCAGTTTAAATCCGGCCTTTTTCACCTTAATTATTGTTGCCTGCTCAACAGCTTCCGACCTAAAATCGAGCGATGTTAAAAAGTGGGTTCCCCGGCCTTTAACTTTCAATGTAATTTCATATTTATCGGGAACCACAATGGGCCGAACGGTGAGGTTGTGCGGCGCAAGCGGAGTAATTACAAAATTTTCCGAATCGGGAGTTAAAATAGGCCCGCCCACACTTAACGAGTATGCTGTAGAACCGGTTGGTGTTGAAACAATTAATCCATCGGCCCAGTAATTATTTAAAAGTTCGGTGCCCACAAAAACCGAAATGTTTATCATCGAGGAGGTGTCGGTTTTCGAAACTGTTATTTCGTTTAATGCGTAGTTAAACTCCATATTCTTACAACCAACAAAATCGACCTGAAGCAGCGAACGCTCAACCGTTGTATATTTATGGTTCAGTATATTGGTGAGTGCATCGTTAATCTGGTCGGCCGAAATATCGGCTAAAAAACCTAATCGCCCGCTATTAACACCTATTACAGGAATATTAAAATTACGAATATTTAATACCGAATGGAGGAAAGTACCATCGCCACCCACACTGAAAATAAAACTATTATCGTTATCGAAATCGGCAAACGAGTTAAACAACGATGCATAATACGGAGTTGTATTCAGCTCGTCGACCAAAAAATTACAGAACGGTTTAAAAA
>WGCT01000331.1 GCA_015493625.1 Draconibacterium sp.
ACCTTATAGTGCCGTATTGAATCTATTCTTTTGCACAATCTTATCGTTAAAATATTTTACCATAACAAATGCTATTTTAAACTCAACCTTGCACAAAATAATTAAACTCAATTAAACGGCATTATAAAGTCAAATTGTATAACTTGATTAAAGAATTGTTTTTTATCTATTTGGTATTGCTCAATTTGTAATACTTTTACATTCAAATAACAATTTGAAATGTCAGATAAAAAATTAGACCATCATATTGAGAATAATTCCGATTACAAAGGATTAAAAGTAAACAAAGGAATTCCGCAGCCCGAATCGGTAAACAACGAGTCGGTGAAACGTTTCCTTAAAAAGAGCAGAAAACTGCTTACCACTCAACAATATGTCGAGGGAATTTTACGTGGCGATATTACCGTTTTAAGCAAAGCCGTTACACTAGTTGAAAGTGCAAACGAAAAGCACCAAAAATTGGCACAAGAGATTATTTCCGAATGTTTACCGTACAGCGGTAAATCAATCAGGATTGGGATTACCGGAGTTCCCGGCGTTGGTAAAAGCACATTTATTGAGGCACTGGGAAGTTATTTAACCAATAAAGGTAAAAAGCTGGCCGTATTGGCCATTGACCCGAGCAGCCAAAATACAAAAGGCAGTATTCTTGGCGACAAAACACGAATGGAAGAGTTGGCCGGCAACAAAAATGCATACATCAGGCCAAGTCCGTCGGCGGGCTCGTTGGGAGGTGTTGCCCGTAAAACCCGCGAAATTATTATTCTTTGCGAAGCAGCCGGATTTAACCATATTTTTATTGAAACTGTTGGCGTAGGCCAGAGCGAAACTGCCGTGCACTCAATGACCGATTTTTTCCTGCTGTTAATGCTGGCAGGTGCAGGCGACGAACTGCAAGGAATTAAAAGGGGAATTATGGAAATGGCCGATGTTATTGCAATAAACAAAGCCGATGGCAACAACGTAGAAAAAGCGCAAATGGCACGCGTTCAATACCAGAATGCCATTCATCTGTTCCCAAAAAAAGGGTCGGGATGGACTCCAAATGTATTAACCTGTTCAGCGGTAAAAAACGAGGGGATTTCCGATATCTGGGAACAGATAGAAACGTATAAAATACAAACCAAAAACAATGGGTATTTTTCAGAAAAAAGAAACCGACAGGCAATTTACTGGATGCACGAAACCATTGAAGAACAGTTAAAACGTAACTTTTACAGCCATCCGGAAATAAAAAAGAAACTGAATGATTTAGAAAAAGATGTATTGAATGATAAAAAAAGTTCGTTTACGGCTGCTTGGGATTTACTCGACCGGTTTTCGAAGTTAAAATAAAAATAAACCTGCCGAGAACCCGAAACACAAGGACAGTGATAAGAAATAATTGAATTACCTTTGGCAAAACCTTTTGATACAGTAGGTGTTATAAAATAAACAACAATTATTAAAACAGATAAAATGAATTACGATGTACTTATTATTGGCAGCGGTCCGGGAGGATATGTTACTGCAATTAGAGCTGCCCAGCTGGGTTTAAAAGTTGCTGTTGTTGAGAGAGAAAACCTTGGCGGCATCTGTTTAAACTGGGGGTGTATTCCCACAAAATCGTTATTAAAAAGTGCTCAGGCATTCGAATATGCAAAACATGCTGCCGATTATGGAGTGCTAATAGAGGGAGATGTTAAACCCGATTTTGCAGCAATGGTAAAACGAAGCCGTGGAGTTGCCGAAGGAATGAGCAAAGGAATTGCATATCTTTTCAAAAAAAATAAAGTTGAAACACTAACAGGATTTGGAAAACTTGCCGGGAAAAATAGTGTTGAAGTTACCGACAATGCAGGAAAGAAAACAACCTACACGGCAAAACATATTATTTTGGCAACCGGTGCCCGCTCGCGGGTGCTTCCCAACCTGCCACAAGACGGCGAGAAAATTATTGGTTACCGTAAAGCACTTACACTCGACAAACAACCCGAAAGTATGGTAGTAGTTGGGTCGGGTGCCATTGGCAGCGAATTTGCCTACTTCTACCAGTCGATAGGTACAAAAGTAACGTTGGTTGAATTTATGCCAACAGTAGTACCAAACGAAGACGCCGATGTGGCAAAACAACTCGAGCGGTCGTTCAAAAAAATGAAAATGAAAGTGCTTACAAGTGCATCGGTTGAAAGTGTTGACACAACCGGCGATAAATGCAAAGCAACTATAAAAACAAAAAAAGGCGAACAAGTTGTTGAAGCCGACATTGTTCTATCGGCCGTAGGAATTACACCAAACACCGAAGGAATTGGATTGGAAGAACAAGGTATTGAAACAGAAAACGGACGTGTAAAAGTTGACGAATTTTACCATACAAATGTAGATGGCATTTATGCCATTGGCGATATTGTTGCCGGTCCGGCATTGGCACATGTTGCATCGGCCGAAGGAATTGCCTGTGTCGAAAAAATTGCAGGACTAACTCCCGACCCTATTGATTATGCGAACATTCCGGGATGTACTTACACCAACCCCGAAGTTTCGTCGGTAGGACTTTCGGAAGCTAAAGCCAAAGAGGCAGGTTACGAATTAAAAGTGGGTAAATTTCCCTATTCGGCAAGTGGTAAAGCAAGTGCAGCCGGGCAAAAAGAAGGTTTTGTAAAACTAATTTTCGATGCCAAATATGGCGAATTGCTTGGTGCACACATGATTGGAGGAAATGTAACCGAAATGATTGCGGAACTGGTAGTAGCTAAAAAACTGGAAATTACGGGTCACGAATTACTGAAAACAATTCACCCCCACCCAACCATGAGCGAAGCTGTTATGGAAGCAGCGGCAGCAGCTTACGACGAAGTGATTCATATTTAAAGAATTTACAATGTAGTTTAAACCGGGAGAATTTCTTCCGGTTTTTTTATGCCCTCATTATTTTTTCGAATAAAAGACCAATACGTTCCGTTATTCCACAACAGAC
>WGCT01000332.1 GCA_015493625.1 Draconibacterium sp.
AATGTGCAATGTTACCGAATTAAAATAGCGAAGAAAAAAGAGAGAGAGTACGGTGTCCTTTTTATTTCGAAAGAGAAAGAGGAGCTTTTACGTGTCGAAAAATTTAGTTTGTCCAACAAACTAATTTCTGTAACCGAAATAACTCAATACAGACAACTCGCTGACGATAACACCCGTTTATATCCTTCTGAAATTAAAGTTGCCAACCTTAAAACAAAACGAAAATCGGTAATGGTTGTAAAATCGATTAAAAATTTAACGGATATTAAGATTGAAGATTTTACGTTAAAAAAATAGTTCTTTATGCCTTGTTTCTACTCACTCCATAATTCCGTGGGGTTAAATTTTAAATCGATTTTCAGGCTACATTTCTAAAATAGTCCTTTAGTTTAGTATTGTATCGGTTAATTTAGTTTTATCGCAGGGGAATTGTTTGAAGTTCGAATTGAAACCAACCACTATTCTCAGTAGCTTTGTAAATCGAAAACTTTTACTTACTTTTGCGCCCAATTAATTTTAAGCCGTTTCAATCTAACGCGATGTTGCGGGTTAAACATTGTATAACAAATAAATAGTTCTTTAACATGTATTTATCAACAGAGAAAAAACAAGAGATTTTTGCCAAATATGGTAAAAGCAAAGAAAACACCGGAAGTGCAGAAGGTCAGATTGCACTTTTCACATTTAGAATTAACCACTTAACCGAGCACCTGAAAGAGAACAAAAAAGACCATGGTACACGCCGTGCATTAATTAAGTTAGTTGGTAAACGCCGCAGTTTACTCGACTATTTAATTAAAAAAGATATCGAACGTTACCGCTCGATTATTAAAGAATTGAACTTACGTAAGTAAAATAACTGAAAGGCAATGCACTGTATTGCCTTTCTTTTTTGTAAATTGCAAAGCCTCACCACCCATTGTAATTATTTATTATTAAAAGATTTATTTAAAAGATTATGGTAAAAGCAACAATTAAAACAATTGAACTTGCCGACGGCAAGACCATTACCATTGAAACCGGTAAATTGGCTAAACAAGCCGACGGATCGGTTGTCGTTCGTATGGGCGACACCATGTTGCTGGCAACAGTAGTTTCGGCAATAGAAGCGAGAGACGATGTGGATTTCATGCCGCTTTCGGTTGATTATCGCGAAAAATTTGCAGCAGCAGGTCGTTTCCCGGGTGGATTCCTTAAAAGAGAGGCGCGTCCATCAGACGACGAAATTCTAGTAGCAAGGCTCGTCGACCGTGCTTTGCGCCCGTTATTTCCCGATACTTATCATGCCGAAACGGCTGTGATGATTTCGCTAATTTCGGCAAACAAAGAGGAGATGCCCGATGCATTGGCAGGACTTGCGGCTTCGGCTGCAATTGCAGTTTCTGATGTGCCGTTCGAAACAGCAATTTCGGAAGTGAGAGTAGCTCGTGTTAACGGCGAGTTTGTGGTTAATCCAACCCGCTCGCAAATGGCAGAAGCCGACCTCGAAATTATGGTCGGTGCGTCGTTCGATAACATTATGATGGTCGAAGGCGAAATGGACGAGGTTTCGGAAGAGGTAATGCTCGATGCAATTAAGTTTGCACACGAAGAAATTAAAAAACAGTGTAAGGTACAGGACGAATTGGCCGCAGAACTGGGAGTTGTAAAACGTGAATTTAATCACGAAACCAACGACGACGAACTGCGTGCAAAAGTAAAAGCCGACCTCTACGAGAAATGTTACGAAACAGCTAAAAAGCAAATAACGAACAAAGCCGAACGTTTAGAAGCATTTCAAACAATTCGCGACGAATACATCGAAACGTATGTTGAAGCCAACGCCGACAACGAAGAGGTTGACATGGATTTACATGTTAATTTAATTAAAAAATATTTTCACGACGAGGAGAAAGAGGCAATGCGCCGCATGATTCTCGACGATGGTATTCGTCTCGACGGGCGTGCAACCAACGAAATCCGCCCAATTTGGGGAGAAGTTAATTACCTGCCCGGCTCGCATGGCTCGGCAATTTTTACCCGTGGCGAAACACAGTCGTTAACTTCGGTTACACTGGGAACAAAAATGGATATCAAGAAAATTGATAATGTAACCTTCCAGGGAACCGAGAAATTTCTGTTGCATTATAATTTCCCACCATTTTGCGTTGGCGACCCCAAAACTCCGCGTGGAACAAGCCGTCGCGAAATTGGACACGGTAACCTTGCGTTACGTGGATTGAAAAAAATGATTCCTGATGATTTCCCGTATGTATTGAGAATTGTTTCAGATATTTTAGAATCGAACGGTTCGTCGAGTATGGCAACTGTTTGCGCCGGAACAATGGGAATGATGGATGCCGGTATAAAAATTAAAAAACCGGTTTCGGGTATTGCAATGGGGTTAATTACCGATAAAGGAGCCGAAAAATATGCCGTGCTTTCCGATATTCTCGGAGACGAAGATCACCTTGGCGATATGGACTTTAAAGTAACCGGAACCGTTGACGGAATTACCGCAACGCAGATGGACATTAAAGTCGACGGGCTTCCGTACGAAGTTTTGGCTCAGGCACTACAACAGGCAAAAGAGGGGCGTTTGCACATTTTAGGTAAAATGCTGGAAGTAATTCCCGAGCCTCGCGAAGATTATAAACCCAATGTACCTCGTATCGAGACAGTAGTTATCCCAAAAGATATGATAGGTGCAATTATTGGCCCCGGAGGAAAAGTAATTCAGGCCATTCAGGAAGAGACTGAAACGGTTATCGTTATTGAAGAGATAGACGACCAGGGAAGAGTTGAGATTTCGGGAGCAGGACTTGAGCCAATTGAGGCAGCCAAAGCAAGAATTAAAGCAATTACTGCAATTCCTGAAGTTGGCGAAGTTTACACCGGAAAAGTAAAATCGGTAGTATCGTTTGGCGCATTCATCGAAATTATGCCGGGAAAAGAGGCACTGCTTCATATCTCGGAAATGGATTGGGCACGCGTTGAGAATGCCGAAGATTTTGCCAAAGAGGGCGACATGGTTGAGGTGAAACTAATTGGTGTTGACGAAAGAACAGGTAAACTGAAACTTTCACATAAAGTTTTGACTCCAAAACCTGAAGGTTATGTAGAGCGTCCGCCAAGAGAGAATCGTGGTCCGAGAAGAGATTTCAGAGGCAACGACCGCCGTGGAGGAGATCGCCGCGATGACCGCAGAGGAGGAGATCGCAGAAACAACGACTTCCGTCCGCGTAAAAACAACGATTAAGCAAACTTTTGCAAATAATA
>WGCT01000333.1 GCA_015493625.1 Draconibacterium sp.
CGAACAGAGAAGTTAAGCCCGCCAGCGCCGATGGTACTGCGTAAAAGTGGGAGAGTAGGTCGCTGCCAACTTTATTAAGCCCGTGTTCTTTTTGAGCACGGGCTTTTTTATGCTCTTTTTTGCAATAACTAATTTTCTTCTGCGTTTCTATATGTATTGAATTTTGTATGAAAAATAATCTAACTAAATTATTCGACTCAAATTGGTTTTTCGTTTCCTTATTGGGATTTGTTATTGCTTTGCCATTGTCTCAGGCATTGGTATCTATTATGGGAGGAATTATTTTTGGTGTTGCGCTAATTGAAGATAACTGGAAAAACAAATTAGCCCGGTTTAAAAGAAATAAAGTTCTACTTACTGTTCCTGCTATTTTTATTCTCTATTTGGTAAGCTCTCTGTTTACCGGCAAGAATGGCTCGGGATGGTACGACATTCAAAAATCTCTTTTCTTTTTTATAATTCCGTTGGCTTTTGTTTTTGGTAAGAAATTGAGTGCCCGGCAAGTGAGGTCTGTTTTTTATGTTTTTGTTGTTTCTGTTTTTATTTCAACTATAGTGGCTCTTTTTAGGTGGAAATTTACCGTTGAAGTTGAAAACTTTAGTGTTCATAAAATTGGTCTAATTTCTCATATCCGTTTTAGTTTTCAGCTTATATTAATAATTTGGTTTCTCCTGTTTCTTCTATATAATAATTACTCATCTGTTTCTTTTTCGTTTAAAATAATTGTAGTAGCAGGAGCAATTTATTTTCTAGCATTTCTCTTTTTTCAGCAGTCGTTAACAGGTGTTATCGCTTTTATTTCGAGTTTAATATTTGTTACTATTGTGCTTATTTTTAAATTAAACAAACGTTTAAAAGTTGGTCTTTTAGTTTTACTTTTTGCATTAATTACCTTTCCTCTGATTTTTGTTTTTCAGGCTGTTAATTCATTTTATAATGTGAAAGCAGTAGATGTAAATTCAGTAAAAAAATATACGAAGTTGGGGAACGAATATAAAAACGACTTTAGCAATCCAATGATAGAAAATGGAAACTATGTTTTTATAGAGGTGTGTGAAAAGGAGATGCGGGAGGAGTGGAACAAACGGTCTGAGTTTAAGTACGATTCAGTTGGTGTAAATGGCTATGTTGTATCGGCAACCTTAATTCGTTATCTAACATCGAAAGGGTTAGAGAAAAATGCGGAGGGTGTAAAAGCACTTTCTCCTCAGGATATTAAGAATGTTGAAAACGGAGTTGCCAATATAGTCTTTCAGAGTCGTAAATATTCGCTTTATCCTCGTATTTACGAAACAGTATGGGAATATTATATTTATTCGCACACCGGTAATGCAAATCATCAATCGTTTTCGCAACGAATAGAATTTGCCAAAGCTGCTCTTTCAATCATAAAAAATAATGTGTTGTTTGGAGTAGGAACGGGGAATTGGATAGAGGAATTTCGAAAAACATTTATTAAAAATAGTCCGCAGCTCGATTCGAAATTGTATGCGTCGTCACACAATCAGTATTTAAATTATATGGTGAAATTTGGCGTTATCGGATTTCTTCTTATTGTCTCTTTTTTAGTTTATCCGGTAATAAAAACAAGGAGTTATACCGACATGTTTTTTATGGTTTTTCTTGTGTTTATGTTCTTTGCAAATTTTGCCGATTCGAATTTTGAGTCGCATATGGGAAGCTCTTTTTTTCTCTTTTTTTATTGCTTGTTTATTTCTTTAAAAGAAAAAAATTACCTAAAAGCGAGTACTGGATAAGATTTTTCACCATAAATTTCTAGCACCTAAAAATAGTAGATTTGAGGTAAATAAAAGATTGGGTAAAATGCATTTATTGGGGCAGTCTAATCACCACGAAAAATGAAGTTTTAAGGGGGTGTTTATAAAGCCTATTAACAATTAAATAGTTTCTTTTTCAATTATTTAGAACGCTGTTATAAGGTTAATTTTGTTTTACCCCTTTTAGCGATAGTTGAATTCTTTTTCTTTGAATATCAACATCTTTAACACGAACTTTAATGTGTTCGTGCAGTTTTACAACTTCGTTGGGGTCGGAGATAAACCGGTCGGCCATTTCGGAAACATGAATGAGCCCCGACTCTTTTATTCCTATATCGACAAACGCACCAAATTTTGTGATATTATTAACTATTCCTGGTAACTCCATTCCCGTTTGTAAATCTTCAATTTTATAAATTCCATCGGCAAATTCAAAAACTTTTATTGGTTTACGTGGGTCGCGGCCGGGTTTTAACAGTTCGTTTTTTATGTCGGTTAAAGTGGGCATACCAACTGTTTTCGTTACATATTTTTGAAATTCGATTTTCGATACCAACTCGTTGTTTCTTATTAAATCACTAATCTGGCAGTTTAAATCTTTTGCAATTTGCATCACCACTTTATACGACTCGGGGTGAACAGCGGAATTGTCGAGAGGATTTTCAGCATCGGGAATTCGTAAAAAACCTGCTGCCAGTTCAAATGCTTTTTGTCCCATTCGGGGTACTTTTTTTAGCTCTTCGCGCGAGGTAAAACCACCCACCTCTTTACGGTAGGTTACAATGTTTTCGGCCAGTTGTGGCCCCAGCCCCGAAATATAAGTTAGCAGGTGTTTGCTGGCGGTATTTAAATTAACTCCTACCGAATTAACGCTTAATTCAACCACCGAGTCGAGACTGTTCTTTAATCTCTTCTGGTCAACATCGTGTTGGTACTGGCCTACTCCAATACTTTTGGGGTCTATTTTAACCAGTTCGGCAAGCGGGTCCATTAAACGCCGGCCAATGGAGATTGCGCCACGTACGGTAACATCGTATTGCGGGAATTCTTGCCGGGCAACCGACGAAGCCGAATAGACCGACGCTCCGTCTTCGCTAACAATATAAACCCTTATTTCGCGGTTAAAGTGCAATTTCTTAACAAAGTATTCAGTCTCGCGACTTGCCGTTCCGTTGCCTATTGCAATGGCATCAATTTTATACATTTCAACCATCGACGATAGTTTTTTTGCAGCCATTTTTCGCTCTTCCTGTGGTTTGTGTGGGTATATATTTTCGTTGTGAAGAAGGTTCCCCTGCTCGTCGAGGCAAACTACTTTGCATCCGCTGCGGTAACCGGGGTCGATGGCAAGTGTGCGTTTTTGCCCCAGTGGCGCGGCAAGCAAAAGTTGACGCAGGTTTTCGGCAAAAACATGAATCGATTCGGTATCGGCTTTCTCTTTCGAGAGGTTGGCGAATTCAGTTTCAATGGCAGGTTGCATTAAGCGTTTAAAACTCTCTTTTATAGCCAATGAAACTTGTTTTGAACTTGCCGTGCTGCCTCGAACAAAAAAATGGTTCAGATTTTCGAGAGTTCGCTCTGTGTCGGGCGAAATAGAGACACGCAGAAATCCTTCGTTTTCTCCTCTTCGTATGGCAAGCAAACGGTGCGAGGAGCATTTTTTTAGCGGTTCGCTCCAGTCGAAATAGTCGCGATATTTTGCAGCTTCCTCCTCTTTCCCTTTTATAATTTTTGCCGAAATTACAGCTTCTTTTTCAAAAAGGCGACGGACAATATTTCGTGCTTTTTCGTTTTCGTTTATCCACTCGGCAATAATGTCGCGTGCTCCCGAAAGTGCATCGTTGGTGGTTTTTACATTGTCGGTTAAAAACGATGTTGCTTTGGTTTCAGGGTCACGTTCAAACTGTTTTATAATAATTTTTGCCAGTGGCTCGAGTCCGTTTTCGCGTGCGATGGTTGCTCTGGTCCGGCGTTTGGGTTTGTAGGGAAGGTAAATATCTTCAAGTTCAATTGTGTCGAAACAATTCTCGATTCTCAATTTTAATTCAGCGGTGAGATTTCCTTGTTCGTTAATGGTTTTTAAAATAGTTTCTTTACGTTTCTCGAGCTCTGAAAATTTTTCGTTTTGCTCTTTTATTTGTTGAATTTGCACCTCGTCGATACTACCGGTTTGTTCTTTCCTGTAGCGCGAAATAAACGGAATAGTAG
>WGCT01000334.1 GCA_015493625.1 Draconibacterium sp.
TAATTTTGTAGTAGAAAAAATAAATTAAAACTATAAAATTATGGCAAAAGGATTTTTTAATGTGCCGGTTGCAAAAAACGAACCTATTTTAAGTTACGCACCGGGAACTCCTGAAAGAGCGGAGTTGAAAGCAATGATTAATGAATTGCGTTCGAAAGAGGTTGAATTGCCAATGGTAATTGGTGGAAATGAAGTTGTTACCGACCGTAAGATAAGAATGTTTCCGCCGCACGAAATTGAACATACTTTAGGCTTTTACAACCAGGGCGATGCAAGCCATGTTGAAATGGCAATCGATGCAGCTCTTGCTGCCAAAGAAGATTGGGCAAATTTGTCGTGGCAACATCGTGCTTCAATTTTCCTGAAAGCTGCCGATTTATTGTCGGGGCCATATCGTGCAAAAATTAATGCTGCTACCATGCTGGGGCAGTCGAAAAATGCATTTCAGGCCGAAATTGACGCAGCTTGCGAACTGGCCGATTTTTTCCGTTTTGGCGTACAGGTAATGACCGACATTTATAAAATTCAACCCGAGTCGGCCAAAGGAATGTGGAACTACAACGAGTACCGTCCGTTAGAAGGATTTGTGTTCGCACTCACTCCGTTTAACTTTACATCGATTGCCGGAAACTTGCCTGCAGCACCTGCATTAATGGGAAATGTTGTGGTTTGGAAACCTTCGAAAACAGCTGCTTATTCGGCCGGAGTAATTATGGAGATTTTTAAAGAGGCCGGGCTACCCGACGGAGTAATTAACCTTGTTTATGCTTCGGGGCCGGTGGTTGCCGACGTTGTGCTAACACATAGCGATTTTGCAGGTATTCACTTTACCGGTTCAACCGAAGTGTTCCAAAGTATTTGGAAAAAAATTGGTGATAATATTTATAAATACAAATCGTATCCACGAATTGTTGGCGAAACCGGAGGTAAAGATTTTATTTTTGCCGATAATACTGTTGACCCGCAAACTTTGGCTGTTGCAATGTTACGCGGAGCATTCGAATATCAGGGGCAAAAATGCTCGGCAGCTTCGCGGGCGTATATTCCTAAAAGTTTGTGGCCCGAAACCAAAGCAATTTTAAGTCGCGAACTGGCCACTGTAAAAATGGGGGCACCCGAAGATTTTACCAACTTTATTAATGCGGTCATCGACGAGCCGTCGTTCGAAAAATTGAAGGGCTATATCGACAATGCAAAAACCGATAAAGATGCTGATGTAATTTTGGGTGGAAAATGCGATAAATCGGTTGGTTATTTTATTGAACCAACAGTTATTGAAGCGAAAAAGACCGATTACATTACCATGAAAGAAGAGCTGTTTGGACCGGTTTTAACGGTTTATATTTACGAAGATGACAAACTCAATGAAACACTCGAAATACTCGACAACACTTCAATTTATGCGTTAACCGGAGCAGTACTTTCGAACAACCGGTACAATATCGAGAAAATTACAAAGCGCCTGAGCAATGCCGCCGGTAATTTCTATATTAACGATAAGCCAACCGGAGCAGTTGTGGGGCAACAACCATTTGGCGGAGCTCGCGGATCGGGCACCGACGATAAAGCAGGTTCTATTTTTAACTTTTTGCGTTGGACAGCAATTCGTACAATAAAAGAAACTTTTGTGCCGCCGGTAAATTATACTTACCCGAATTTTCAACCCGATGAGGAGTAGAAAAACCATGTGATTAACGTATTGAAACAAATAAACTATACGATGTTTATAAAAAGGGAGTCAACTTGTTCGACTCCCTTTTTTTTGCGCACTATTAATCTTACCTTTGTCGGGGAATTATGGTATTAAAGAAAAAAAATATAAAGGAGAAAGTTTCAAGAGTGTCGAGCTATAAATACATTATAGTCACAGTTTTGTTTCTTGTCTTGATTATTTTTTTCGATGAAAATTCCATAGTTACTCATCAGCAGAACAAACAGCGTCTGCAAGAACTTCTTCAGCAAAAAGAGTATTACAAAGAGCGTATTAAATCGGACAAGCAAAAATTGAAAGATCTGAATTCGGGAATGAAAGAACTTGAAAAATTTGCCCGCGAGCAGTATTACATGTCGAAACCCGACGAAGATGTATTTATTGTTGTTGAAGAGAAAAAATAACCAAATTTTTCTTTTGAGTTTAATGTGACTATTTGATTGATAGTTAAAATTTCATATCTTGCTTTATTATGAAAGAGAATCTCGACATATTCAAAATTAAAACGAACAATATTCCTCCCCAAAAAGGAAGGGTTTTAATTGCCGAGCCTTTTTTGCCGGGTAATTATTTTAGCCGCTCGGTAGTTTTGTTGGTGTCGCACAGCAAAAAAGGGTCGGTGGGTTTTATTCTGAATAAAGAGATTGATTTTGAGATTCAGGATGTTTTCCCCGATTTCCCCGATTTCCCTGCTTCGGTTTTTTTAGGCGGCCCCGTCTCTACCGATTCAATATATTACCTGCATAAACTGGGGAAACAGCTTCCGGGAAGTATAAATGTTATGGGAAATTTGTTTTGGGGTGGCGATTTCGATATGCTGAAATCTCAAATATCAGCAGGAGTTGTTCAACCGTCTGATATTCATTTTTTTCTCGGCTATTCGGGGTGGGAAGCCGGACAACTGGAAGCCGAATTAAAGGAAGATTCGTGGCTGGTAACCGATGTTGACGAGGAGACAATAATGCGCGAATTTAGTGACGACTCGTGGGCAAATTTTGTGAAAAAAGCAGGAAATCAGTACTCTATTTGGGAACATTTTCCCGAAAATCCTTCGCTGAATTAGAGAGTGTATTCAATCAGTTCTCAGCATCTACAAACTCTTTTAGCAATTCATTCAGGCTTTTATGAATTTGTTTTGTAATTTGGTTTACGTAGCGTCGCTTTTCTACACCGAGAATCCATTGGAAACCCAACTCTTCGCTGGCAAAAAACAGTTCGTCCATTTCAAAAATATGCTCCTTTTTTATGTTGGGCAGTTCGGCAACATTTAATCCAATCTGTTTTGCCGTTTTAAGAACAAGTTGGCGAATTGTATCTTCGTAACTGCCACTCTCTAACGACGGCGTAATAAACAGGTTGTTTTTTATCATAAAAATATTCGACTCAATTCCTTCGCAAACCATATTGTTACTGTTTATTAAAATAGAGTTTTCGAATTCGGAATTATGCATTAGATGCTGTTTAATTTTCGAGTTGGTCTTATTGTAGAATAA
>WGCT01000335.1 GCA_015493625.1 Draconibacterium sp.
ATATATCCCCGAAAAATTGTATTGGCAGGAGAACACAATAAAGGATTTAAATGGACGAAGAATATTTATAAAATGTTAAATGATGAAGGTGAGTTTATAAAAACAGATTCCGGTGCAAAAAATATTCTAAATAAAATTACAAAATAGTTAAACAGATATTCAAAATAAAATTTAATAAAACAATTATGAGAAGAAACCTTTTTTATTTCGTACTTATCGCTTTTCTTTCGTTGCTAAACACAATGCCTGCTTCTGCAAAGAACCTGGTAAAAATTGCAACAATAGGTGCACATAGTCCAACATTAGATACAACATTGACATACCAACAGAAAGTAGATGCAATGAAGGATTTTCTTAAATGGCAGGTAGGACAAGTATTACACGATAAACCCGACTTAATTGTGTTGCCTGAAGCTTGCGACAGGCCTTGGGCGTTAACTACCGATCAGCAATATAAATATTATGAAGTTAGAGGAAATCAGATACTTGACTTTCTTTCTGACATTGCAAGCAAAAACAGATGTTACATCGCCTTTGGAATGAAACGATTGGATAAGAATAACATTTGGAGGAATTCGTGTATAATGCTCGACAGAAACGGTAAAATTGCCGGCATTTATGATAAAAATTTTCCAACACCCGGCGAAATGGAGCGGCTAGAAGCCTCCGATGAAGTAAAGCTTATCCAAACAGATTTTGGGAAAGTGGGTTGTGCAATCTGTTTCGACCTGAATTTTGACGAATTAAGGGAACGTTATGCAAAACTAAAACCCGATCTTATGATCTATATTGGTATGTATCATGGAGGTATGGTGCAAGCCGAGTGGGCATACTCTTGTCGCTCGTGGTTTGTTGGTTCTATTGGTGTAAATAGTGTTTTTTCTCAGATTAGAAACCCATTTGGTAAGGTGGTAGCAACTGCCACCAACCATTTCGACTATATTGTATCTACTGTTAATTTAGATTGCGAGTTAGTTCATTTAGATCATAACAAAGTACATCTGAAAGAACTGAAAAAGAAATATGAAGATACAGTTACTATTTACGACCCGGGAGAATTTGGAGTTGTTATGATTACCAGTGAAGATGACAATTCATCGGCAGAAGATATGGTGAAGGAGTTTAATATCGAAAAACTGGATCATTACTTTAACGTTACCCGTTCCGACAGGAAGAAACAATTAGAAACAAAATAATTCCGGGATTGAGATTAAATCCGACTTAAATATCTTCAGCCGCTTCTGCAATGATTAACTATTCGGATTGTGGTTAATGAGGAAAAAAATAAATATAAGGTATTAAAAATTAATTACAGAAAAATAAAATGAATAATAAGATTAACCTAAGCTTGCTTATAACAGCTTTAACCATAGTATTTTTTACAGGATGTAATACTCCTGCCAATGATTTATCGAGGACCGAAGTTTTACGTGAAAACTGGAAAATCATACAGAACGACAATCCGGGGAAATTGACCGGAGAGCGTATTTCTCAAAAAGATTACAGTACGAACAGCTGGCACAATGCCGTTGTTCCCGGAACCGTTGGCGGAAGTCTTATTGCCGACAGTACCATTATTGACCCGTACTATGGTGTGAACCTTAAGAAAATAGACACAACACAGTTCAGATCTCCCTGGTGGTATCGTACTACATTTAATTTAAATGAGGGTGATTTAAATAAAAGCATTTCATTACGGTTTTTGGGCATAAACTATCGAGCCAATTTGTGGATTAACGGGAAAAAAGTTGTTGGTAAAGATAAGTTGGCCGGGGCTTATAATATTTTCACTTTCAAAATTAATGAATATGTAAAGACTGGTGAGAATGTGGTAGCATTAGAAGTGTGGCCCCCAGTACCCGGCGAATTTACCATGGGTTTTGTCGACTGGAACCCTAAGGCTCCGGATAAAGATATGGGCATATTTCGCGACGTAATTCTCGAAATAAACGGAGGAATTAAATTGAGAAGCCCGTTTGTTCAAAGTAAAGTTGATAAAAAAAATCTGGATGCAGCCGATTTGTCGTTACAAGTTGAAGTGGAGAACAACACAGAAAAAGCCATCTCGGGAACCGTTATCGTTGATTACTCACTTGGCCAACTTAAACAAAAGGTGACAATTAATGGCGGTGAAACAATATCGTGTAAATTTACTCCGGATCAATATCCAAAGTTGAAAGTTAAAAATGTAAAACTCTGGTGGCCAACCGGAATGGGAGACCCCAATCTTTATGATGTCAATTTTAAGTTTGTTGCCGACAATACTATTCTCGACAAAGTATCAGACAAGTACGGAATAAGGGAAATTGACAGTTACGTTGATAAAAATGGAAACAGGGTATTTGAAATAAATGGGAAGTTTACTTTAATAAGAGGCGCAGGCTGGACAGATGATATTTTTTTACAAGACACAAAAGAAAATATAGAAAGCCAAATAAAATATGTAAAAGAGATGAACCTGAATTGTATCAGGCTTGAAGGTATTTGGGGAAAGGATGAAGTGATGTATGATTTGTGCGATGAAAACGGTATTTTAATGATGGTGGGTTGGAGCTGCCAATGGGAATGGCCACAACATCTTGGAAAACCCACAAACAGAAAATATTCTGCTTATAACAATCCTGAAGATATTAAACTTATAACAAGCTACGGAGAAAGCCAGTTTTTGTGGTTACGTAACCATCCAAGTATTTACGTGTGGATGGTAGGTAGCGATAAGTTTCCTGACCCGCAAATAGAGAAGAATTATATAAAGTTTTTCAAAAAATATGACACATCAAGACCTTATGTTGCCTCTGCCGGCGGTGTACATTATGACTTTTTGAAAAACGATATAAGTGGGCCGACGGGAATGAAAATGAAAGGACCTTATGGTTACACCCCTCCCGTTTATTGGTACACCGATACACTTCTTGGTGGTGCTTACGGGTTTGATACCGAAATCTCTCCGGGAGCTAATATTCCTCCATTGGCATCATTAAAGAAAATGATTCCCGCTGAACATCTTTGGCCAATCGAGAATAATGAGTATTGGAGTTTTCACTGTAATATAGGGCTATTTAATACCCTCGACTCATACCTTCGGGGTATTCGCGCACGGTATGGGAGGTCTAAGAGCATTGAAGAGTTTGCTTTTAAATCGCAGCTCATGAGTTATGAACTTATGCGTCCTATGTTTGAATCGCATATCGCCAACAGGCCGGTCAGCACTGGGGTAATTCAATGGATGCTCAATTCGGCATGGCCTCAGTTTTACTGGCAGCTATACGACTGGTATCTCCAGCCCAATGCAGCATATTATGCGGTAAAAAATTCCAACAAACCTATTCATGCAATATATCGGTATGGTAAAAACGATATTTATATTGCCAATAATACTCTCGATAAAGCAAACAATTTAAAAGTTAGTATTGATTTAATTGATGTTAATTCGAAAGTGTTTTTTAAGCATCAATGGGAAGGTGATGCAGCAGCCAATAGTTCCTCGCAAATATTTGAGTTGCCTGAAAATATTGACTTGCCCGAAGTCTATTTTATTCGTTTGAATGTAACGAAAGATGGGAAAGAGATAGATAACGGATTTTATTGGTTATCGAAAAAACAGGATATCTATGATTATGATCATCCAAAAAGTTATTGGACTTATACCTATAGTACACAAATTGCCAATTTCTCGGCATTAAATAAATTGCCTAAAGTTAAATTGGCTTACGATTATAAATTCGAGAAGAATAATGACAAAGGAGATATAACAATAAAAGTTACAAATAATAGCTCCTCAATTGCATTCTTTACATTTTTCGATGTAGTAAACAAAAAAGACGAACCTATTCTGCCAATATTTTGGGATGACAACTATGTATCTCTACTACCCGGCGAAGAACGGGTCTATCACGCCAATTATTCTTTGGATAGTTACAACGATAAACCCATAATAAAAATAAAAGGGTTCAATGTTCAAACAGAAACACTAAACTAAAAAGTGATGAAAAAGAATGTTTTATTATTATTGATAATTGTTTTATTTCTTGTTGCGCCTAATCGACAAGTAGCAGCAAAAAACTTAGTAAAAATTGCCACAATTGGTGCTAACACTCCTCATATAGATCCATCTTTATCTTATCAGCAAAAAGTAGATGCAATAAAGGAGTTCCTCACATGGCAATTAGGACAAGTACTTTCGGATCACCCCGACCTGATTGTACTGCCTGAAATCTGCGACCAGCCACGTGGAATGAGTAACAAGGAAAAGTTCGAATATTTCGAAGTAAGAGGAACTCATATTCTCGATTTTCTTTCTGACATAGCAAGTAAAAACAGGTGCTATATTGCATTTGGAATGTATCGTCAGGACAACGAAGGCTTTTGGAGGAATTCAAGTGTAATGCTCGACAGGAACGGAAAAATAGCAGGTATTTACGATAAAAACTTTGCCACACCTGATGAGATGAAAATAGTAACCTCTTCGGACGAGGTAAAACTTATACAAACAGATTTTGGATCGGTGGCGTGCGCAATATGTTTCGACCTTAATTTCGATGAGCTTCAGAAACGTTATGCCGAATTAAAACCCGATCTAATTGTTTTTATGGGTTTATTCCATGGCGGAATGGTGCAAGCCGAGTGGGCATACTCTTGTCGCTCGTGGTTTGTTGGTTCTATTGGTGTAGGTAGTGTTTTTTCTCAGATTAGAAACCCATTTGGTCAGGTGGTAGCAACTTCCAGTAATCATTTCGATTATGTTGTATCTACTGTTAATTTAGATTGCGAGTTAGTTCATTTAGATCACAACAAAGTACATCTGAGAGAACTAAAAAAGAAATATGAAGATAAAGTTACGATTTACAACACGGGAGAATTTGGAGTTGTTATGATTACCAGTGAAGATGACAATTCATCGGCAAAAGATATGGTGAAGGAGTTTAATTTTGAAAAACTGGATCACTATTTTAACCGTACACGGTCAGACCGTGAGAAATTATTAAAAGAAAGATAAATCATTAATTGAAATAAATAAGATTTAGTTATGGCATCGAGAAGGAAATTCATATCAACAGCCGGTATTGGAATAGTAGGGGCAACAGCATTGCCGCGCTCAACTATTTTTAGAGCAAATAATTTTGAAAGAGAGCAACAACAAAAGAAAAATATTGTTGTGGGTATTATTGGTGCCGAAAATAATCATACAGTCGGGTATGGAAAACTTTTTAATATTGAAAAGAAATTCCCGGGCGTAGAGTTGAAATATGTGTGGGGCGAAACCGATGCATTTGCAAAACGTGCCCAAAAAGAGGGGGCTATTCAAAATATAGTAAAAGACCCTCGCGATATGTTGGGCAAAATAGACGCATTGATTGTCGACCACCGCCACCCCAAATATCATTTACCGGCAGCAGCCCCTTTTCTCGAAGAAAAAATACCAATGTTTATCGATAAACCATTTTGTTACCGTGCCGAAGAGGGCAGAGAGTTTTTGCAAAGAGCAAAAGAATTAAAAGTTCCTGTAAGTTCATACAGTAGTATTGCCCAAACCAATGCCACATTCGACATTCGCGAACAGGTAAAAGGGATAAACAATATAGAACAAATAGTACGTTACGGAGTGCTTTATAT
>WGCT01000336.1 GCA_015493625.1 Draconibacterium sp.
GGACGAATACAGTTTAATTTTGGTAGCCCGTTAAAAATCGATTTTAAAGAGGCTGAATCGAAAGCAGAACAAAATAGCCAGATAGAAGAGATAAGCCGATTGATAGATAAACATATTTATCTCAATTTTAAGCTTTGGCCAAACAACTATATTGCATACGATATGCTGATGCAGGAGCACCGGTTTAAAAATAAATATACCCATGCCGAGGAGAAGCGATTTAAAACAATGATTGATCAGGCACTAATTCATATCGATTTCCCAATAACAAATATTCAGGAGCGATTTTTAAAGCTTTATGCCAATCCGGTAATCAATAAATTAAAAACTCTGGAGTAGATGCAAACTATTATTTGGGACTGGAACGGAACATTATTAAACGATGTTGAGTTTTGTGTTTCGGCCATAAATAGTTTGCTGAAAAAACGCAATCTTGCTCTTTTAACTACCAAAACGTATAAGGAAGTGTTTACCTTTCCTGTTCAGAATTATTACAAAACCATTGGTTTTAATTTTGAAAAGGAGGAGTTTGCTATTCCTGCAAAAGAGTTTATACATATTTATAATAATGGAGTGGACATTTGTACGCTTCATAAACTGGCAAGTAAAACTCTATTGCAGTTTAAAGAGGAAAACGTCAGGCAATTTGTGCTTTCGGCAATGGAACAAAATATGCTGGAACGTACTTTAAAACAGAATTCTGTTTTTGATTTTTTTGAAGGAGTTTTCGGGTTGAATAACCATCATGCCGAGTCGAAAATTGAACGGGGAAAGCAGCTTCTTTTAACCCATTCGATAAAAAAAGAGGATACCTGGATGGTTGGCGATACAATTCACGATTATGAAGTTGCAAAAGCATTGGAGATAAACTGCATTCTTGTTGCACACGGACACCAGTCGGAAAAGCGTTTAAGAAGTACCGGAGCAGTAGTTGTTGCCGATTTAAGTATGGTAAAAGAGGCGATTAAAAAATATCCCTCTTTTTAATGTCTTTAACAAAAAGTTGCAGGTTTCGTTTTCCCCGGTATTCGTTTTCGGTAATCGAATAACAAACGTCGAAAGGGAGCCCCGAAGTTATTAAATCAAAAGCATCGGACTGGTTAAAAGCAATTCCGGCAAAAATGCCTGAGTTTACATCGGGCTCAACGAGGTCGAGTTTTAAATGCTCTTTGTTTTTCCCTACCAGTCGGCTTGTTCCGGCGTCGAACACATCTTCGGTAACAAAAACCGGAGCCATATTATGTGGCCCAAACGGAGCAAACTGTTTTAATATGCGGTAAAAGCGGGGTGTAATTTCGCTTAACGGTATTTTCGCATCAATTTCAATGGTTTGAATTTGTTGCATATCGGTAATTTGGTTGGTTACAATTTTTTCGAACCGCCGTTTAAACTCCGGAATATTTTCAATTTTCATTGTTAGTCCGGCAGCGTACATATGTCCGCCGTACGATTCGAGCAAATCGCTGCATTGCCCAATCGCTTCGTACAAATCGAAATCGCGTACCGAGCGTGCCGAGCCGGTAGCCAGTCCGTTCGATTCGGTTAAAATAATTGTTGGGCAATAATATTTCTCGGTAACACGCGATGCCACAATTCCAACAACACCTTTGTGCCAGTCGCGGTTATACAAAACCGTGCTGTTCATCTCCTGAAGTTCAGCATTGTTCTCAATCATGTCGAGAGCTTCCTGAGTAATATCGCGATCGAGTGTTTTCCGAATTTCATTGAACGAATCAATCTCGGCACCAATTTCATTCGATTTCTCCTCATCTTCGGAGACCAGAATCTGTACCGATTTTTTCCCGTGTTCAATTCTTCCCGATGCATTTAGCCGGGGGCCTATTTTAAAAACAATATCGCTGATTGTAATTTCAGTGCCGCTAATTCCGGCCAAATTTATAATGGTTTGCAATCCAATTCCGGGGTTCGAATTCAGTTTTTTAAGACCGTAATAAGCCAAAACCCTGTTCTCTCCCGTAATAGGAACAATGTCGGAAGCAATGCTAACCACCAACAGGTCGAGTAAATCGTAAATTTCTTCCTGCTCCAAATTATTTTTCTGACAAAATGCTTGTGCCAGCTTAAACCCTACGCCGCAGCCTGACAACTCTTTATAAGGGTAGTTGCAGTCGGTTTGCTTTGGGTCTAAAACGGCTACTGCCGGAGGAACTTCGTCTCCCGGATTGTGATGATCGCAAATAATATAATCGAGACCGCGCTCTTTGGCACCGGCAATTTTTTCGACCGCTTTAATTCCACAATCTAAAGCAATTATTAGTGTACAACCATTGTCGATTGCATAGTCGATACTTTTGGGCGAAATTCCGTATCCTTCGCTGTATCGGTCGGGAATATAATATTCAATTTTTTCAATTCGCGATTTCAGAAACGAGTACATGAGTGCAACCGACGTTGTTCCATCTACATCGTAATCGCCATAAATAATAACTTTTTCCTGTTTTGCAATTGCTTCTCCAATACGGTTAACAGCTTTATCCATATCTTTCATTAGAAATGGATTGTGGAGGTCGCTTAATCTGGGGCGAAAAAAAGATTTTGCTTCATCGAAGGTTTTTATTCCTCGCTGAACAAGCAACCGGGCAATTACCATATTTACATTTAGCGCTGCCGACAGGTGCTTTACTTCGTTTTGGTCGCCTTGTTTTTTTAAATTCCAGATTTTTTCCATTTCATCTTTTTATAAATGCTTTTCGCAATAATTTACAAAGATATAAATTGCAAGGTGAAATTGAAAGATTCTGAAATTCAGACCTGTTTTAATGCAATAAATGTGTTATTGTTAAGATAGCAAATTCAAAAAAATGAAGTATCGATTCTGTAAGAGTTTTATACCACTGGATTTCTTTCCGGTGAATACGTAATTTAAATTGGCTATTTTCGGTTAATCAATAGTTCGTTAAAAACTCAAACTGCAATAGTGCCATGATATATAAG
>WGCT01000337.1 GCA_015493625.1 Draconibacterium sp.
ATATTAATTCTGTATAACTCCCTGATGCCTTGCAATAGACTATTTCATGTGTTTATATTTTTTTGGTATTCATATCTTTTTCTTTTTTTTAAAGTAAGTTGACAACGCTAAGTACACAGGACTATTGCCATAGAGCATGAACATGAAAATTTAATCTCTTAGCGTTGTCAACTTACTTTAAAAAAAAGAAAAAGATATGAATACCAAAAAAATATAAACACATGAAATAGTCTATTGCAAGGCATCAGGGAGTTATACAGAATTAATATTAGCGGGAGATAGAAAAAAAATAATAGCCTCTAAAAACTTACATTGGTTCGAAGAAAAACTTTGTGGATCCATATTTTTCAGAGTACACAAATCTTTTCTGGTAAATATGCTTTTTATAAACAAAGTATTCCATGTCGAGAATAAATTATCTCTTTTCAACAACATCGAAATTCCTCTTTCCAGAGATAAAAAGAAACAATTCTGGGAAACATTCATGCAATTACATCATAGGAGTTAACCGTTCATCAACATAGACGGCAGATTCTATTGCTTTTACTGTTGCTCTTAATGAGTGAGCAACAGTTTATGACGAGGTGTTAAATGTAAAATAAGACACCCCCAGGTAGTATAGTAGAAATTCCTCCCGCACATGATTGCTCCCTTTAAATTAAAGCCTGCCTGTTTGTTTTAATTCCCTTTTGGGCATAATCATGCACACCAGTTTGGGGTTTAGGTCTGTGAGGGATTTACAAATTGCCGGATCATAAAATTGTTACTACTGTTTGCAAACTCAAACCTACCGTTTATAAATTAGCTATTTTATTTCTGGTTACTGAATTATACTTTTAACCCTTTCTCAAAAACATAATTTTTAAAACCAAAAAATATGAATAAGCCTTTAACAAAAATTCTTGTTTTTTTTGTATTTTGTTTTGTCGCCATCCAATCTGGGTTCGCACAAGACATAACAACTGGGTTGGTAGCCCATTATAATTTTGAAAACACATCTGGGGCAGTTGTTGATGAAACAGGTAATAATAACGGATCAACATCGCTAACCGGAGTGAATCGAGTAGGATCTGGACGAGATGGAACAAATGCCTTTCAATTTGATGGAGCAAATGGGTATATAAATATTCCTGCCTCCTCCGATATTAATCACACCCAAAGTCCATTTAATTTTACATTAGCGTACTGGGTAAAAAGTGACGGTTCTCAAGGGAGCTATGACAGGGTTAGCGGATTTACCGGTTTTGATTATGAAGTTGCGGTGGGTGGTACAACTAACGAGTTAAAAGTGTATAATGGAGCATGGCATAGTACGGGTTATCAACTTACTTATAATACATGGACACATATTGCTACAACTTATGATGGTGCCACTTTCAAAATTTATGTAGATGGTTCTTTAATTCAAAGTTATGCACGAACCAACAGGGCACTAACAGGGAATCTGTTTCTAGCAAGCACATATACAGGCGGTGAAAATTTTGATGGTGTAATAGATGATGCCAGAATGTATAATCGTACATTAACGGCTGCAGATATTGCAGAATTATATAGCCCGGGAAGTGGATCTACACCAACTCTTTCTGTTAACGATATCTCTGTCAATGAAGGCGATGGAACAGCCACATTTACAATTAGCATGAATCAAACCAGTTCACAAGTAGTTTCAGGCAATTATGCAACAAGTAACAGTACAGCAACTTCAGGAAGCGATTATACAGCTAAAAGTGGTTCCTTCAATATTCCCATTGGTCAATTAAATACAACGATGAATGTTACCATTCTTGACGATGCTATCGTTGAGACAGACGAAACTTTCAACTTTACCATATCAAACCCAACCAATGCAACAATAAATGATGCAACAGGAGTATGTACTATTTCTGATAACGATGTTGCAGGTTTGTCTTGTTCAAGTACCGTATCAACCTTTCCATATTCGGAAGGATTTGAAAGCTCTCCAAATACATGGGAAAATACGACTGGTGACGATACAGACTGGACAAGGAAAACGGGCTCAACTCCTTCCCCTTCAACAGGGCCAGCTTCTGCGCAGGAAGGAAGCTATTACTTTTATGTAGAGTCTTCCAGTCCCAATTATCCTTCAAAAACAGCAATTTTAAGTGGCCCATGTTTTGATTTGACGGGCAAATCGTCTGCCAACTTCTCTTTTTATTACCATATGTATGGTTCCGGTATGGGTACATTAAGTCTTGAAGCCAGTACTGATGGTACTAATTGGAATTCTTTATGGAGTTTAAGTGGCGACCAGGGTGATTCATGGATACAGGAGACAGTAAATCTTAGCTCATATTTAAATAATACAGTCCATTTGAGATTCTTTGGGACTACCGGCAGTAGCTACCGAAGTGATATGTCTGTGGACAATTTGAGTTTGATTACTGAAGGAGGAAGCGGCGGAGCCGTAAATTCGGTAAATTCATACACCGGGAACGTTCAGTTAAACCTTGGATTAAGTGGTGATAATTTATCAATCTCAGGTGGAAATACTATTAACATGCCTTATGGCAATAGCGATATAACAACAGTAACAGCAGGAACTGGCCTTTCAGGAGGAGGTTCATCAGGTAGTGTTACTTTAAATGCTGAAAATTCGAGTGCAATTTGGAATGCCAATAAATTGCAGGGAAAAACTGTTTCGGCCACACCTCCATCAACCAATCAGGTTTTGAAATATAATGGTACAGAATGGGTACCGTCAACTGACGAGTTGGGAACTTCATTATGGTCTGAAAGTGGCTCAAATATATTCTTCAATACAGGAAATGTAGCTATCGGAACTTCTGCTCCTGATCAAAAATTGACAGTAGCCGGGAAAATTCATGCCGAAGAGGTAATAGTAGATTTAAATGTCCCGGCTCCTGACTATGTTTTCGAAAAAGGCTATGAGCTTCATTCAATAACAGAATTAGAGAATTTCCTGAAACAAAACAATCACCTGCCCGACATCCCTTCAGCAAAAGCAATGGAAACTGACGGAATTAACCTTTCTGAAATAAACATGATGCTGTTAAAAAGAATTGAAGAACTGACCCTGTATATCATAGATCAGGAAAAGCGGATAAAAAGCATAGAAAATCGTAAAATACCTCAAAAATAGTCTGTTATGAAAAGTTTAGCATTTAATATTTTACTATCAACGTTAGCAATAATCTGTTTTAGCTTCGATAATATAGCCCAGGTAACATCGGTTAATGGGGAAACAGGGGAGGTGCAGGTTAATTTATCGTTGAATGGAAACAGTTTGTCTATTACCGGCAGCAATGCCGTTAACCTCCCCTATGGCAATGGCGATATTTCATCTGTAACTGCGGGCACAGGCCTTTCGGGCGGGGGGGCAACAGGTACTATTACCATAAACGCTAATAATACCAGTGCAATTTGGAATGCCAACAAACTACTTGGGGTGAATATATCTTCCACAGCTCCAGCTTTAAATCAGGTTTTAAAATATAATGGTACCGAGTGGGCACCAGACGAAGATTTAACAGAGACAGGTGGCGGTTCGTTATGGTTAGAAAATAGTTCGGACATTTATTTCAACAGTGGAAACCTAAGTATCGGAACCACAAATAGTGATGCTTTATTAACTGTTAAGGGAAAAATTCATGCAGAAGAATTAATCATTGACCTCAATGTGCCAGCTCCCGATTATGTTTTTGGCGAAGAGTATAATTTAATGCCATTAGATGAACTGGAAAGATACATTTTACAGAACAAACACCTTCCGGGTGTCCCCCCGGCTAAAGAATTAGAGGCTAAAACAATTAATCTTTCTGAAATGAATATGCTTGTCCTGAAGAAGGTGGAAGAGTTGACACTGTATGTCATCGAACACGAAAAAAGAATCAATAAATTTCAAAAATAATTTTTTACGAAAAAATCAATTACAATGAATGCAAAAAATATAGTAATATTTGTTTTCGCCATTTTTTTATTCCTGCCTGGATTCAGTCAAAGTTTGAATAAAGATAAAATGGACAAAGTAAAATTAAAAAAAGTAAAAGTTGTTCAGGACACCATGCTTGCAACCTATCCTTTGTTAGTTTCGATTGATAATGAAAAGAAGGTAATTCTTAATGGTCTCGGCACAACTAAAAAAGCATTGTCAAATAATTCAGTATCCCTATACCCGGTACCTGAAAAAGGAGTAATTTATTTAAAGTTAGATAAAC
>WGCT01000338.1 GCA_015493625.1 Draconibacterium sp.
AATGTCAGATTCTCGCTAAACTGAGCCAACGCTCCCAAACCGGTTGCATGAAAAAGATTTACATTTCTAATGGTTATATTATCCGATTCCTGAATAAAAATTCCCGCATGAATTCGCTCGGCGTGGCGCATCACTAAAAAATTGCCAACTGCCGGCTTTCGAATAAACGGATAATAGATGCGAATAACTCCGGGGATAATATTTTCAGCAAGATAGTTGTTCCAGCCACGCCCCAAACAGCCCCCGTCGCCAGTTTGCGGAACAACAAAATGCCCTTTGCGGTCGAATTCCATCGACGATTTCCATGGCTCGCGCCCATATTTGCCAACGTTAAAAATCAACTTCCCTTTTTCAATCCGGTAAGGCGACTCTTTTAAATCGATGCCAAGTTCGATATACTCGTCGGTTACTTTTAAAATCTCGCCTTGTGCAATTAGCGGTTGGTCCCAATCGATGTCAACATTTTTTAATGTTACATTCGAACAGCTATCGAAAGTAAAAGGCTGCATCTGCTCGTGAAAAATAAAGCGACTGCCATGTCCTTCGATAACAAGGTTCTTAATGTTTTGGAAAAGAAATGCACATTTTCGAGGATTTTCGTCGGTTGTATTCGATTCGAAATAATATTTACGAATAGTATGCTCGGGATAGAAATGGTACTCGCCGCGGTTAAAAACAAGTTTTTTCGGATTATCGCCTGTTATACTTTCAATGGCTTTATTTATAATTTTTACACAGTCTTTTTTACGGTCTTTTTCTAACCCAAAATCTTTCATGTAAATTATTGTTGTGTCTGACGAGGTTGTTTGTACTGCAAAACCATTAAAATTAAACATGAATAACAGTGCAAACAGAAGAGGTAATTTCACGAGTCTCATATTGTTTTATTTTATTTCGAAAGATAAATAAAAGTGCCGGTTATTATTAAAATACATTGAATGAATTATATCAGTTCTTACAACTTCGTTTTGTTGCGGGCATTTGTTCAGAATGGTTTGCCGGCAGAAAAAATACCGAAAAACTAAATACCACCTCGTTGTATGATATAAAATATTTTTCTCATATTTGCACTTCAATTAAAAACTTTGAAATAGAAAAATTATGGCAAAAGAGTGTGTATTTTGTAAAAGAGATCAGGAAGAAGTTCCGTTGGTACATATTGAATTTAAGAATCAGGATTTTTATATCTGTCCACAGCATATTCCAATTCTAATTCACGAACCCGGCAAATTGGTTGGTCATTTACCCAATGCCGATGAACTGCAAGCGGGTTAATTAAGTTTCTCATAAAAAAAATGGCATCTTTCAATCAAAGAAAAGATGCCATTTTTTTGTTGTTTTTATTTCTCTTTTTGTTTTTTAGCAAGTTTTCGTTTTTCGGCTTTCTTTTTTTGCCAGGCTAAATACGAGTCGAGATATTTTTTATTATTCTCGTCACTATCGCCGTATTTTTTACGTGCCATTTCAAGTTTTTCGTGCATCATTTTTTGCACATCGGCATACTCCGGATCGTCGTACACGCTCTTCATTTCGTTGGGGTCTTTTTCCAGATCGTATAATTCCCATTCATCCACATCGTAATAAAAGTGCATTAATTTGTAACGTTTTGTTGCCACACCGTAGTGACGTTTTACCATGTGCACCGATGGATATTCGTAATAGGTATAATAGGTAAAGTCGCGGAATTTATTAGTTTCTCCACTTACTAAATTTCTGAAAGATTCTCCTTGAATATCGGAAGGGATTTTAGCGCCTGCATAATCGAGAAAAGTGGGTGCGAAATCAATGTTCTGTACCAATTTATCGATTTTTGTACCGGGTTTAATCTCTTTTGGGTAGCGGATTAACAGTGGTGTGCGAAACGACTCTTTATACATAAAACGTTTATCGAACCAACCGTGTTCGCCCAGATAAAATCCTTGGTCGGAAGTGTAAACTACGATTGTATTTTCGGCTAGTCCGGCTTCATCGAGATAGTCGAGTAGTTCGCCAACGCCATCGTCAACCGAAGCGATACAAGCCAGATAATCTTGCATGAATCGTTGGTAACGCCAGCGCATCATCTCTTTTTCGTTCAAGGTTGGATATATTTTTTTAAAATCCTCATTAAGTGGCATATACACCGAATCCCAGGCTGCTTTTTGTTTTTCGTTCATTCGCCCGGTATTGTTTTTAAATGCGTTTATGCCCCAGCTCGAAGTTTCCTTTATTCCCAATTCGTTCATTACTTCAGGATAAATTTTTGAGTCTCCCGCCCAATTTTGATTTTTTAGAATATTCATTTCCTGTGTATGGGCAGCTGTTCCTCTCCCGCTATAATCATCGAAAAGTGTTTCAGGTTCTTTAAATTTCATTTTAGTATACTGCTTGTAGTATTTTTCAGCAGGCATCCATTCTCTGTGCGGTGCTTTCTGGTGGTACAACATGCAGAATGGTTTGTTTTTGTCGCGTTTGTTTTTTAACCAGTCGAGGGCTTTTTCTGTTACAATTTCGGTACAGTACCCTTCGAATCGTGTTTTCTTGCCGTTCACCCAAAAATCGGGGTTATAATACTGACCTTGGCCCAACAACACCATCGAATAGTCGAAACCCTGAGGCAGCCCGTTTAAATGAATTTTTCCAATGAGTGCAGTCTGGTAGCCTGCTTTTTGAAGCTCTTTGGGGAAATTATCCTGGTTCCAGTTAAAAGGCATGGCATTGTCAACTTTCCCATTTACAAAACTGTGTTTGCCTGTTAACATAGCAGCACGACTTGGTGCACACAGCGAGTTGGTTACACAAGCACGGGTAAAAATTGCTCCCTCTTTTGCTAACCGGTCGATATTGGGTGTATTGTTTAACCCGTAACCATACGCACTAATTGCCTGATAAGCGTGGTCGTCGCTCATAATGTAAATAATGTTCGGTTTTTGGGGTTTCTTTTTTTGCTGAGTTGTACAAGCAAAAAATAGCAGGAATAAGAGAGAAAGGGCAACTGAATTAAAGATTTTTAATTTCTTCATTACGTTTAATTTTGTTAAAAAGTTATTTGTATTTCAATACCGTGCAAAACGTTTTAAAACTAATCAATTTTCTCGTAAAAAAGAGAATAGATTTAAACTACTCAAACCGCTTCTCTTTTTTCAATTCGTTTAAAAAGAAGTTTTAGCATTATAAAAGCAAGCAAAAGGTAGAGAACCGTTAAAATCCAAAGATGAATCCAATACCCGGTTACATCAGAAAAAGGAGCTCCTTTTTGTGTTAGTGCAAGAAACCCTTTTATGGCTGGAGTGCTGGGAATAATTTGAGAAAAGTGTTGAAGCCATTCCGGCATCGACTCAACCGGCCACGAAAAACCACTTAAAAAGATAAACGGAATGCTTGTAAAAAGCAGTATCATCATCGAACTTTCGCGGTGCTTAAAAAAGGCCGAAATAAACATTCCAAGGAAAATTACGGAGATTAAAAACGGAACAATAAAAACAAACATTTCGAAATAACCGGTACGCATGGGCAATTTAAATATTCTAAAAATAATGACCAGAACAAAAATACTATTCATTAAATACAAAGTAAAATAAGCGAGCATTTTGCCCAATAAAACGGAGAGTGTACCGCCTCGTTTTGCAACAATTGGAGCAAGATAATGTTCTTTTTTAAACTCGTTCGACGACCCGCCAAGCAAGCCAATTCCCAACAAAAGTGTTTGCTGAAGAATAAGGAGTAAAACCGCCGGCATGGCATAGGTTGCATAGCCGCCATTCGGATTATAAAGGGCATATGTTTCGAGTGGCAGCGGATTACGTTCGTAATAAGCAACTTCCAGTGCTTCGCCTTTTGCCATTCTTCGCTGAATTTCAACTCCCGCACTCATTGTACCAATGGAATAACTTGCTGCTGTTAAAATTTGCTTGTAAATAACCATGTAAGCTGCATCGGCATAAACCGAAACGTGTGCCGATTCGAACCTTAAAATATTTTTTTCGAACTCTTCGGGAATATAGATAATTCCATAGATCTCACCCTCGTTAAATTTTTCTTCTGCCGATCTGAAATCGCTTACACGGTCGATAACTTTTACTTCATCGGTAGCATCGACCATTCGAATTAGCTGGCGGCTTAAATCAGAATGGCTCTCATCGACAACCATAATCGGTATCTCTTTTGCCTGCTCGTTGTTGTATGCCAGTGAGTACAAAACCGGATAGATGATTATGGCAATAAAAAACAGCATAATTGTTCCTCCATCGGAGAACATTTTTTTATACTCTTTAAACCATATTTTTATTAGTGCCGACATATAAACTAAATTTTACCCCAGTATTTTTTCTTTGTCAGAAACTTACGAAGCCGTGGGATTAAGAAAAATGGCAATGCGATAAAGATTGCTAAAATCCAGAAACTTGGTAACGAATACCGCAGCTCAAGTCCTTTCATTGCTTCGTTAATATAAATTTTCAAGTAGTGGGTGTAGGGAAATATTTTCGAAAAATACTGCATTGCCGGGCTCATTGCAACTGTTGGAAAAGTAAGGCCTGCGAAAGAAAATGCCAGCGATGAGTAGGCAGCTCCCAAACTTAGCGACAGTCGTACATTCGGAAAAACAGAGATAATAAAAACGCCCATTGCCTGATAAGCAAAAACAAAAAATACGGTCGATATAAAAATAACAAACAGACTGCCGTTCATTGGAGCATCGATATATTTAAACAAAATTGTATTTATAAAAAACGCTTCAACAATAAAAATAAACGAGTAGGGAAGCAGTTTCCCTGTTAAGGCAACAATTATACTTTTGCCCGAGATTTCGTACCACTCTTCGGCAGTGCTGTATTTCAATTCTGTTCCTATTGAAAAAATAGTTGCCGAAATAATAAACATAAGTAGCATAACCGGAAGCAGTGCAGTTACCAGATAATAGGCGTAATTTATATATGGGTTGTAGAGCGCGTGTGTATCGATTATAATTGGTTGCACGTTAATTAATGCCTGCTCCTCCATTTCGGAGTGCGCCATTCTTTTCTGCAGATTTATTCCTGCCGACAAGGTTCCTATCGCTTTCATTGCGGCAACACTTACTCCGCTTCCGGCCGACAGGTTTGCATTTGAGTAAAACAGAACAAGTTTATCGGCATTGCCTTTGTATATTCCGTTTTCTGTTCCTTTGGGAATGTACAAAAGAGCTCGCACCTCCGATTTTTCGATAAGACGTTTCCCCTCTTCCAACGAGTTTACCTCGCTTTTTATCTCAATTTCGGGGGTAGCTTCAACCCAACGTTTTATTTGCCGCGAGAGTGCTGTGTTATCAGCATCGTAAACAGCAATGCTAAATCCGTCGGCTTTCCCTTCGTGAAACATAGTTGTAAATAGCAGAAAGGCAAACAGAGGCAAAATGAACAAAATCCACATATAAATTTGCTCCGAGCCCATTCTTTTCAGCTCGCGAAGCAGTACTGCCCTCAACCCTTTTTTCAGCGTTTTATTTTCTTTTTTCACGAAATGAGATTCAAAGAAATTAATCGAGTTTGTTCCAATTGATTAGCGCGGTCATGCCCGGCCGAAGACCTTCCACAGGCTCGGTGGGAGCTGCTTTCACTTCAAAGGTTTTCATGTCGAAGTCGCCCGTTGTTTTGGTTGCTTTCCAGGTGGCAAAATCGCCAAGAGGGTTAATGAAATTTATTTTTACTTCAATATTTTTGTTGTTTAATGCCGGTACATTTACATCAATTATTTTCCCCATTTTAAATTTATACAACAGGTCTTCGCGAATACTGAAAACAACCCAGATATCAGATAAATCGACAATAGTAACAATAGGAAATCCGGTATTTACCAACTCGCCTTCCTGCGAAATAATACTTGCTATTTCGCCATCGATTGGAGCCTTTAAACTTGCTTCGCTCAAATACGAGTCTAACTCCTGAATAACTCCCGAAGCTTGGTCGACCAGTGCGTCGGCGCCCATTTTATCTTCGTAGCGCGCACCTTTTTTGGCCATGTCGTATTGCGACTTTGCCGCTCGTTCGGTCTCTTTAGCTGCATTCAGCTGTGCTGTAACTTCATCTAATTTTTGAGCCGGAATAACACCTTCGTCGTACAATTTTTTAACCCGGTCGTAGGTTTTTTGCATTACATCGACACCCACAATCGATTTTTTCCACAACCGGTAAGCACCTTCAATTTGCTCTTCGCGCGCACCGTTTTTTGCTTTTATACTTTGCGATTTTGCCGCCTTTCTTGCCGACTCGGCCTGCACTTTTTTTGCATCCAGTTCGGGCGTGCTAATTTCAACCAAAGTGTCTCCTTTATGAACTTGCTGGCCGGCCTGCACAATAATGCGTTCTATTCGCCCGGGAATTTTAGAGGCTACTTTAATCTGTTTTGCCTCTGCTTCGCCCTGCAAAATAATATCGGGAGTGCTCGACATAATCCAGCCCGAAACAATGACCAAAATTAGAAGCAACACAAGCACAATTCCAATGATGATATTTCTTGACTTCATTTTTATAGTTTTTAATTTTTATTTTCGAATGTTAATTAAAATTCTCGCCTTCTCTGTTTTCTCGTTTGCTGTATTCTAAAAACAGGTCGGTGCGCCCCGAGAATTCGAGGAGTTTTGCCAACGAAAGAACATAATCGTTCAACACTTTTATGCGCCCGGTTTTTACTTTTGTTACGGCAAGCTCGGCATCAACTACATCTTTCGATGTTGCAAATCCTTCGGCAAATGCTTTTTTCTGAACACGTAAATATTCGCTAACAAATTCGTAGGTTTTCTCCATGGTTTCCAGTTGCTCAACATGCATCTGCAATTCGTTATACAGCTTGTTTAAATAGGTCGAAATATCGGATTTTGCTTTTGTGTCGATAAAATCAACCATCTCCATTGTAGCTTTTGCCGATTTTATTTTCGAGCCTCTCGATGCTCCGTCGAACAAGGTCCAGTTCAAATTCACGCCAATAAGCCAATTGGGCATCAAATGCGTTAAATCTTTTGCATACAGTTCCTTATTCCCTACAACTGCAACCGTTGGAAAATAGTCGCTTTTTTTAATGTTGTAGTTTTGGCGTGCCAGTTCTTTTTTCGATTCAACCTGTTTTAACTGCGGGTTATTTTCTATTGCCGCCTGCCTGAAAAAACTAAGGGGTTCAATCTCTTTTAACAGAAAAAGTTCGGATATTGGCTGAATTACAATTGAATCGCCGAGTGTGTTGCTCAGTGCATCGCGAACAATGTTCGATTGGTTAATAGCTTTTTGCCACTCCATTTTTGCGTTCGATGCCGAAAACTCGACATAAAGCCGTTGCGCTTTGGAAATCATTCCGCTCTCTTCCATTTTTTTTGCATGGTCGAGGTGCAGCAACATGGCGTCGTATGCCTCTTTGTATAAGTCGACAGCTTTTAACGATAACCGGTAACCGTAGTATCGTTCAACAAGTTGCGTGTTTAATTCGTTTTCTGTCTGTTCAATTTTATACAGTGCTTCGTTAATGTTTGCATCCATTGCTTTGTTTGCCGAATGAATTTTCCCACCGGTAAAAACAGGCCAGATAAAATTTAGTCCCACCAGCGAAAACGATTCGTTTTGCAACACCAATGAAGAGGGAAGTTGCTTTTGTGGCGGGGCTCCGGTAAGGTCTCTGAAAGCATCGGAAATAGGAGAAATATCTAATCCAATATCCTGGTCGAATTTCATGTAGCTGGCCGACAACGATACTTTTGGCAGGTACAAACCCCGCATGGTTTTTCGTTCCATTTCGCGCGAACGTTTATTTGCCTGAGCACTTTTAAGTGCATAGTTTCTGTTGTTCATGGTTTGCATGGCCTGTTCAAACGTCATTTTTTCAACCTCCTGAGCAGCTGCAAAGTGAATGGTTAAAATAAGTAAAAGGCTATATAATATTGCTCGTTTCATTGTTATCCTTTTTATTTCTGAAGTTTATAAAAACAGCAGTTTGTTAAATCTTATAAATAATTCCCAATCGCAAGTCGGTGTAACTATTGTTACCTTCTCCAAAAGTTTGATTGTAACCCGCTTTAAAAAGAATTCCTATTCCATCGGAGATGTTGTAAATTGCTCCAAGATGCGGATAAACACCAAATTTGTACGAAAAGTTTTTTTGAGTGTCGGAGGTATAATTTCCGGTTTGTTTAATTTTATGAACAAGCGAGTAGAGTCCGGCACCAATTCCAAGAAACGGTTGGAACTTTTTCTCTCGTAAAAAGCGGTAGTTTACGGCAGCCAAAACAGGAACCGAGAAGTAATGAATAGAATATTCGAACGGTAAAATGTTTTGCTGAGCATTTTTGTAGGCTTCTAAATACTCATTGGTGGCCGCAAAATTTGTTAACGAAAAACTTAACGAAACAGAAAGCGGAGAGTTGTCGAAAGAGTAATAAAACTCGGTACTTCCTCCAAATCCATTTTTAAAATTGTCGCTAATTGTTTTGTTGGCAATATTGTAATTACCGGTAAAACTAACCGCCAATTCCGATTGTGCCTGTACAATTAGAGAACAGCTGATAATGATTAATGCAAAAATTATTTTCATCGATATTTTTTTTATTCAATAATTCAGAAACCACAAATGTGGTAATTTAGTAACTAAAGGTTGAAAATTATTACGAATAACGATATTTCTTTAACCTTAAAC
>WGCT01000339.1 GCA_015493625.1 Draconibacterium sp.
ATGCAAGAGAAAATATTAATTCTTGATTTCGGGTCGCAATACACCCAGTTAATTGGCCGAAAAATTCGCGAGTTAAACGTTTATTGCGAAATTCATCCTTACAACAATTTTCCCGACATTGATGAATCGGTAAAAGGTGTCGTTCTTTCGGGAAGCCCTTTTTCGGTGCGCGACAAAGATGCACCTCAACCCAATCTTTCGGAAATAAAGGGGAAAGTACCGGTACTTGGCATTTGTTATGGTGCTCAATACTTAGCCCACTTTTATGGCGGCGAAGTTGCACCGTCGAACACACGCGAGTATGGCCGGGCAAATCTCGGATTTATCGAGTCGGGATGCCAATTGTTTAAAGATATAAATCTGCACACTCAGGTTTGGATGTCGCACGGCGATACAATTGTTAAGCTCCCAAAAGCATACAAAGTAATTGCATCAACCGAAGAGGTAAATTATGCCGCGTATAAAATCGACAACGAAAATACCTGGGCAATTCAATTTCACCCCGAGGTATATCATACAACAGAGGGCAAACAACTGCTCGAAAACTTTGTTTCAAGCATTTGCGGGTGCCAGCAAAACTGGACTCCCGACTCGTTTGTAGAAACCACGGTTAATGAATTGAAGAAAAAACTGGGCAACGACAAAGTGGTACTTGGTTTGTCGGGCGGTGTAGACTCTACTGTTGCCGGAGTACTTTTAAACCGCGCTATTGGAGAAAACCTCACCTGTATTTTTGTCGACAACGGACTTCTCAGAAAAGATGAGTTTGAAGACGTTTTAAAATCGTATGAAAATATGGGGTTGAATGTTTTAGGAATCGATGCCAGACAAAAATTCTGGGACGATTTGGCCGGCGTTAAAGACCCCGAACAAAAACGAAAAATTATAGGACGTAATTTCATTGAAGTATTCGATGTTGAAGCACATAAAATTCAGGATGTAAAGTGGCTGGCTCAGGGAACAATTTACCCCGATGTTATTGAGTCGGTATCGGTAAACGGGCCATCGGCAACCATAAAATCGCACCACAATGTTGGCGGATTACCCGAAAAAATGAACCTGAAAGTAGTTGAACCACTGCGCTTGCTTTTTAAAGACGAAGTGCGCCGCGTTGGAAAAGCACTGAATATTAAACCCGACCTTTTAGGACGACACCCTTTCCCCGGCCCCGGATTAGGAATTCGGATTTTGGGAGATATCACTCCCGAAAAAGTTGCGATGCTGCAAGATGCCGATGCCATTTTTATTAACGGACTTAAAGAGTGGAATTTATACGACAAAGTTTGGCAGGCAGGAGTTATGTTACTGCCGGTACAATCGGTTGGTGTTATGGGCGACGAAAGAACTTACGAAAATACGGTTGCTCTCCGGGCAGTGGCTTCTACCGACGGAATGACTGCCGACTGGGTTCATTTGCCCTACGATTTTCTCGCAAAAATGTCGAACGAGATTATTAATAAAGTACGTGGAATTAACCGCGTAGTTTACGATATAAGCTCAAAACCACCAGCAACAATCGAGTGGGAATAAATAGCCAGCAACTTCTAAAAAAAACAAAAATAATTACTGTTGAATTCGTAACTATTAATTAAAAGAAATGCAAAAAATATCATTAAAAAACAGAGGACAATTCATTGTAATATTGCTGTTTACCTTTCTGTTTGTTCTGCCGGTTTCGCAAGTTAAGGCACAAAGTTCAGTTCAGGAAAACCAGCTTAAATTTGGCAGGCTTTTACGTTTAATCGACGGTTATTATGTCGATACAACCAACATTGACGCACTTACCGAAAAAGCAATTGTAAAAGTTCTTTCTGAGCTCGACCCCCACTCCACCTACATATCGAAAGAAGAGGTGGAAAAAATGAACGAGCCACTAAAGGGGAATTTTGAAGGGATTGGAATTTCGTTTAATATCTACAAAGATACACTAATGGTAAACAGTACCATTTCAGGCGGTCCGTCAGAGAAAGTAGGACTTCGTTCGGGCGACAGAATTGTTGAAGTAGATGGTGAAAATATTGCCGGAACAGGAATAAAAAACAGCGATGTATTCCGGCTACTTCGGGGCGACAAAGGAACAAAAGTAAACTTAAAAGTTTTACGAAGAGGTATTCCCGACGCTTTAGACTTTACCATCATTCGCGACAAAATACCAATTTTCAGTGTCGATGCTTCGTATATGCTCGACAAATCGACCGGCTATATTAAGCTGAATAAATTTGCCGCTACTTCGCTCGACGAGTTTTTGGAAGCAATGAAAAAACTTAAAAACAGCGGCATTAAAAATCTGATTCTCGACCTGCGTGGAAATACCGGCGGGTATCTGAAAACAGCCATCCAAATCTCCAATCAGTTTTTAAAAGAGAGAAGTCTTGTGGTATATACCGAAGGAATTAACGATATAAAACGCGAATATAAAGCTCCTTCGCAAGGCACATTCGAAAAAGGAAACCTTGTAATTTTAATTAACGAGATGTCGGCATCGGCAAGCGAAATTGTTTCGGGTGCCATTCAAGACTGGGATCGCGGAGTAATTATTGGCCGGCGTTCGTTTGGAAAAGGGCTGGTACAAAAACCATTCTTTTTAACCGACGGATCGATGATACGTTTAACTACTGCACACTACTACACACCAAGTGGAAGATGCATTCAGAAATCGTACAAAAACGGGCTAAAAGAGTATCGCGAAGACTACATTCACCGAATGCAAAACGGCGAAATGTTTAGTGCCGACAGTATAAAATTCGACGAGTCACAAAAATTTAAAACACTCATTAATGGTCGGACTGTTTTTGGCGGCGGCGGCATTATGCCCGACATTTTCATTCCAATGGACACATCGTCGCACTATAAATACATAAATAAATTACGCCGCAAGAGCGTTATCTACAATTATGTACTCGACTACATCGATGCAAATCGGAACAAATTAAAATCGAAATATTCAGACTTTGACCAGTTCGATAAGCACTTTGAAGTTACCTCAGCCATGATTAACAAAGTAGTTGAAAATGGAGAAAAAGAGGGAATAGAGAAAGACGAAACAAGTCTGGAATTTTCGTCAAACGATATGAAAAAAGAGATTAAAGCAATTATTGCCCGCGATCTTTTCTCAAGAAACGACTTCTACAAAGTAATTTACAAAGACGACAAAGACATTTTAAAAGCAATAGAAGTTCTTGAGAATCAGAAAAAATACGACAGCTATTTAGTGAAGACTGAATAATTTATGCAAACTCAAATTTTGGAATGGATTGCAGTCAATAAGATTGAAATTTTGGGCTCCATTCTTGGCATATTGTATATTTTCTTCTCCATTAGGCAAAGTATTTTTACCTGGCCAACGGGGCTTGTTACATCGGCACTTTACATTATTGTTTTTTTTCAAAGTAAGTTTTATGCCGATATGGGCTTGCAGGTTTATTACGTTGGAATAAGCATTTATGGCTGGTACTATTGGGTAAAAGGAAAAACAGATACAACAACCAACTCGATACCGGTTTTAAAAACACGAAAACAGCTCTGGGTAAAACTGGCGGCTGTTACGGCATTAATTTACGTTGCAATTTTATTTGTTCTACTAAAATTCACCGATTCGCCGGTTCCGTTTATGGACTCGCTTACAACTGCACTTAGTATTGTAGCAACCTGGATGCTCGCCCGGAAATATATTGAACAGTGGCTGATTTGGATTTTTGTCGATCTCGTTTCGGCAGGACTTTACATTTATAAAGATTTATGGCCAACCGTAGTTTTATTCATTGTTTATACTGTTATGGCCGTTCTCGGATATTTTGAATGGAAAAAAGATTTAATTCAACAATCTTGAAAAAGAGACCCAAAATAGTAGTGATTACAGGTGCCGAATCGACCGGGAAAAGCACGCTAACCAAAGCATTGGCAGAACATTTCAATGTCCCTTTTATCCCCGAAATTGCACGCCAATATGTTGAAAACCACAACTACAAATACAACTACAACGACGTTGAAACCATTGCAAAACAACAAGTTGAGCAGTTAAACAGACTTAAACATTCAGATTCACCCTACATTTTTATCGATACCTGGCTAATAATTACTAAAATTTGGTTCGAAGTGGTTTTTAATAAAACTCCCAATTGGTTCGAAGCCGAAATTCTGAAGCACAAAATCGACCTCTTTTTAGTTTGCGACACCGATCTCCCGTGGATTCCCGACCCGGCACGTGAAAACGGAGGAGAGCAGAGAATCCAACTTCAAATGCGCTACATTACTACTATAAAAAAATACAATACTCCTTATAAAACTGTCTCTTATACACATCTCCG
>WGCT01000340.1 GCA_015493625.1 Draconibacterium sp.
CATTACGCAATGCGAAGGTGGCCGTGTAATTATGGGACAATACGAGACCAGTATGGAACTATTAAATGCCGGGGTAGTTTCGGGAAAAGATATGACAATTGAAGCTGCAATAACCAAGCTGATGTTTTTACTTGGTCAGGGATTAAAAACAGAAGAGGTAAAAAAATATTTGAATATCAATTTGCGAGGCGAAATTAGTGAATAGCACTATTTTTTATTCGCAATTTTTTATTAATTTGCAGCCCTCAATTTTTTGAGGTTCCCAGTAAAAGAACTGGAGAGGTGCAGGAGTGGCTTAACTGGCACGCCTGGAAAGCGTGTGTACTGCAAAACGGTACCGAGGGTTCGAATCCCTCTCTCTCCGCAGAAAGAGAGAAAAATGAGTTATTTTGCATACATTTTGAAAAGTGAATACGATGGATCTCATTATTATGGCTCGACAAAAAGCATTAAAGAGAGACTGAAAATTCATAACGCAGGGAAAAGCAGATATACCAAAGGAAGGCGACCATGGAGTTTGCTCTATTTCGAAGAATTTGAAACAAGAGGTGAAGCCATGAAAAGGGAAACGTTCTTTAAAACTATTGATGGATATAATTTTTTAAAAAATAATAAAATTATATAGGTGTCGAGGGTTCTCGCATTGCGATCCCTTCGGGGGAATCCCTCTCTCTCCGCAGAAAGAGAGAAAAATGAGTTATTTAAATAAAAACACCTTATTAAAGGGGGCACATTTTTTGTTACAACTTGAAAAATTTGAACATTATTAAATAAAACAAAATCAAAAGATTATTAATTAAAAATTGAAATCAGTTATGAAAAGACTATTCGCGTTAATAGCAGTATTCGGGGTACTATTTTTCATGGTATCGAAGCCTGTAGTTGCACAAGATACGGCAACTACACAAGGACAAACAGTGACACAAGAGCAGGTGAAGCAAGACGTAACTGCTGACCCGGAAGAAGCAGCTGCCGCAGCTGCAGAAGAAGGAAAATCATTGCACAGTCAGTTAAAACAAAAATTTATTGAAGGTGGCCCAGGATTTATGTCTTCAGTATTAATGACGCTTATTTTAGGTTTAGCTTTTGCTATTGAAAGAGTTCTTTATTTGAACCTTGCAACAACAAACACTAAGAAGTTATTGGCAAAAGTTGAAGAGGCATTGGAAAATGGAGGTGTTGATGCAGCAAAAGAAGTTTGTCGTAACACCCGCGGTCCTGTAGCAAGTATTTTCTATCAAGGATTAGACCGGGCAGACCATGGCATTGATGTAGTTGAAAAATCGATTATTTCATATGGAGGTGTTCAAGCCGGTTTATTAGAAAAAGGACTAAGTTGGATCGCTCTGTTTATTGCACTTGCACCGATGCTTGGTTTCATGGGAACAGTAATTGGTATGATTGGTGCTTTTGATGCCATTCAGATTGCCGGTGATATTTCTCCAGCACTTGTAGCAGGTGGTATTAAAGTAGCATTGATTACAACAGTAACCGGTCTTGTTGTTGCAATTATTCTACAAATTTTCTACAACTATTGTGTTGCAAAAATTGACAGCATTGTTAATAATATGGAAGATGCATCAATTTCGTTAATTGACTTGTTGGTTAAACACAACATGAAAAAATAAGAAGCTCCATGGGTAAAATAGGAAAAATAGTTACTATAATATTATGGGTTCTACTCGTTATTTCAGCAGTTTTAATTATTTCGCTTGTAGCAAATATTAGCGAAAACGAAACTGATGCAGTAATGGGAGGTTGGATTGACACCAACATTGTATGGGCCTATATTTTAATCGCTTTTGGTGCAGGTGCTGCAGTTCTTGCAGGATTATACCATACACTTACCGATAAAAAAGCGTTAAAAGGAGGAATTATATCTCTCGTATTTTTAGGCGTAGTTGCCTTAGTTTCATACTTAATGGCCTCTCCCGAAATTCCACAATTTACAGGAGTTGACAAAATGATTAACGATGGAACTCTTACTGAGAGTGTGTGCAAAATGGTAGATACAGGTTTATATGCAACATATATTTTATTAGCATTAGCAGTTTTAGCTATTGTTGCAACTCCTGTATTTAAATTATTCAAACAGTAGAATTCGTAGTTTAATTATACAGGAAAATTAATTATGGCTAGAAAAACACCTGAAGTACCGGCGGCATCATTGGCAGACATCGCTTTTATGTTGCTTATCTTTTTCCTGGTAACAACTACGATGGATGTTGATAGCGGTCTTGAAAGAAGACTTCCACAATGGCAGGAACAACAACCTGAAGACGACCAACAAATTAAAGAACGAAATGTTTTTGTTGTGTTGGTAAACAGAAATAACGACCTGTTAGTGGAAGGTGAAATTACTCGTATCGATGATTTACGCGAAAAAGCAAAAGAGTTTATGCTCAACCCGAATAACGAAGACAATTTGCCTGAAAAAGAACCAATGGAAGTTCCGTTCTTTGGACAGGTGAACGTTACCAAAGGGGTAATTTCGCTACGTAATGACTTAGATACTAAATATGGAACGTATATCGCTGTTCAAAATGAATTAGTTGGTGCCATTAATGAATTGAGGGAAGATTTAGCTAAATCGAAATTTGGTAAATCGTATGCTGACCTTGAAAGAGATCAGCAGAAAGCAATCAAAATGATTATTCCTTCGAGAATCTCAGAAGCTGAACCGAAAAAAGCAAAATAGGAGGAGAAAAATATGAGTAAATTTAGAAAATCGGGAGGAAAAGAATTACCTCCAATTTCGACGGCTTCACTGCCGGATATTGTATTCATGCTGTTGTTCTTCTTTATGGTTAGTACAACAATGCGCGAGGTTACTCTCTTAGTTAAGATTAAATTACCATCGGCAACCGAGTTGAGCAAACTCGAAAAAAAATCGTTGGTAAGTTATATTTACGTAGGTGAACCTAAGAAAGAATTCCAAAAGGTATTTGGAGTTGCACCGCGAATTCAATTAAACGACCAATGGGCAAATGTTGGAGATATTCAAGACTACATTATTGCTGAAAGGGAAGCCAGAGATGAAGCAGACCAAAAATTGATGATTACTTCTTTGAAAATTGATGAAAATACAAAAATGGGTATTGTAACAGACATTAAGCAAGAGCTACGAAAATCTGCTGCGTTACACATTAACTATTCATCGAGGAGAAAATAAAAGATAATTCTATAATCAGTACAATAAAAAAGGGAAGCAGTTTGCTTCCCTTTTTTATTTTTCGTTAGGTACACTTTGTAAAGAATTATTCTTTCTCTTTTATATTCAGTTTCAAACTCAATTCATCCAATTGTTCCTGAGCAACAGGTGAAGGAGAATCAATCATCACGTCGCGTCCCGAATTATTTTTTGGAAATGCTATTACGTCACGGATTGAATCTAACCCTGCAAACATCGAAACCAGGCGGTCGAAGCCAAAAGCAATACCGGCATGTGGCGGTGCCCCGTACTTAAATGCATTCATTAAAAATCCGAACTGAGTCTGTGCTTCTTCGGTAGTAAACCCTAACTTATCGAACATGGTCGCTTGCAACTCCGAGTTATAAATTCGAACCGAACCACCACCAATTTCAACACCATTAATAACAAGATCGTACGCATTGGCACGAACTTTTCCGGGGTCGGTATCTAACAGATGTACATCTTCGGGTTTTGGCGCTGTAAACGGGTGATGCATTGCATGGAAACGTTGTGTCTCTTCATTCCACTCCAACAGTGGAAAATCAACTACCCACAACGGTTTAAATATGTTTTTGTCACGTAATTCAAGCTGAGTTCCCATTTCCAACCGGAGTTCTCCAAGAGCTGAAAGTGTTTTGTCCCTATCTCCCGACATTACTAAAATTAAATCGTGAGGTTTTGCTCCTACTGCATCAGCCCACTGTTTTAAATCGTCTTGAGAATAGAATTTATCTACCGACGATTTGAAACTGCCATCGTCGTTGCATTTTACGTAAACCAAACCTTTTGCTCCAATTTGTGGACGCTTAACCCAATTTGTTAACTGATCGAGCTGTTTCCGTGAATATGTTGCACAGTTTGGAGCACAAATTGCCCCTATAAATTCGGCAGAATCGAAAACACCAAATCCCTTCCCTTTTACCGTTTCCGAAATATCGTTTATCAACATTTCAAAACGAATATCGGGTTTATCCGATCCATATTTTTCCATTGCCTCGGAATAAGGCATCCATGGGAATTCTTTAATTTCCAGATTCAGGGTTTCTTTAAAAAGAAATTTTGTCAACCCCTCAAAAGTTTCCAGTACATCTTTCTGTTCTACAAAAGCCATTTCGCAGTCAATTTGAGTAAACTCAGGCTGACGGTCGGCACGTAAATCCTCATCGCGAAAACACTTTACAATTTGGTAGTAGCGGTCGAAACCGGCAATCATTAATAGTTGTTTAAAAACTTGCGGCGATTGCGGAAGGGCGTAAAACTCTCCTTCATTCATTCGCGAAGGAACAATAAAATCGCGTGCTCCTTCCGGTGTCGATTTAATAAGAACGGGAGTTTCTGTTTCAATAAACTTCTTATCGTTTAAGTAGGAACGCACGGCATGCGCCATTTTTGCCCGTAAAATAAGATTCTCGCGCACTGTATTTCTTCGTAAATCGAGATAGCGATATTTCATACGTAAGTCGTCGCCTCCGTCGGTATTATCCTGAATAGTAAATGGAGGTAATTCGGCCGGGTTTAATATCTGAATTTCCGAGAGAGCAATCTCAATCTCCCCGGTTTCAATGTTGCTGTTCTTACTTGAACGCTCGCGAACAGTTCCTTTTGCCTGGATAACAAACTCTCGTCCCAACTCTGTTAATTTGGTTGTAACCAATTCGTTTGTCTCTTCATCAACCACCAACTGTGTAATTCCATAGCGGTCGCGTAAATCAATAAAAGTCATGGCTCCAAGGTCGCGTATTCGCTGCACCCATCCGGCAAGTGTAACTTCCGTGTTAACATCTGCCATTCGTAATTCGCCACATGTATGAGTTCTAAACATGGTTTCTTATTTTAATTTGCTGCGAAAATAGTAAGTTTTTAGCAATTTTGTTGGGTATTTCACGATAACTAATTTTCTACAACAATTATTTCATCTGTTTGAAAATTAGAATCAATATAATAGAATCAAGACATAAGACAGGAAAATTAGTGCTTTAACTTAATCTTGCTTCTGTGTGTAAG
>WGCT01000341.1 GCA_015493625.1 Draconibacterium sp.
AATATTTACTGTTTTACTGTTTTTTTATACCGTTGCCGCTTTCGGACAAGAGAATTACTATTCTGCTCCGGTAAAAATTCCAATTTTATTACGCGGAAATTTTGGCGAATTAAGAAGCAACCACTTTCATTCGGGCATCGATATTAAAACAGAAGGAGTTACAGGAATTCCTGTTTATGCAGCTGCCGACGGTTTTATTTCGCGTATTTCCGTTTCGCCAACGGGTTACGGAAATGCACTTTATATTGACCACCCAAACGGAACAACAACCGTTTACGGCCATCTGCAAAATTTTAGAAAAGATATTGCTGCATTTGTAAAAGAGAACCAGTACAAACAGAAATCGTTTCGGATTAATTTACTGCTGTCGCCTGAAAAGTTTAAGGTAAAGAAAGGCGAAATGATTGCAAAAAGCGGAAATACAGGAAGTTCCGGCGGGCCACATTTGCATTTCGAAATTCGGAATACCAAAACCGAGCATCCTTTGAATCCATTAAAATATAATTTCGACATAAAAGATACTAAACCGCCAAAAGTTCTTTCGCTGTTAATTGCACCACTTACCAACACCTCGCACGTTAATTACGAAACCAGAAAACGTCGCTACCCGATAATTTTTTACGATGGAAAATACCACATAAAAAACAACCCTTCTGTTCCGGTTTATGGCGAGATTGGATTTGCTATTGAATCAGTGGATTATTTAAACGACTCGTGGAGCAAATGTGGAATTTATTCGTACCAACTTACCATCGACAACGAGCTCTATTTCTCAAACCAGATGGATGAATTCTCGTTTAACGAAACCCGATGTATTAATAGTTTAATCGATTTCGAAACGTATATTAACCTACATCGTCGTTTCCAGAAAACCTGGGTAGAGCCCGGAAACAAACTTAGCACGTATAATTTTGTTAAGGGCAATGGTGCTTTTAACGCATCGGGGTCAGGCATTCATAAAATCAGGATTCAACTAAAAGACACCTATGGGAACAGTTCTGTTCTCGAATTTAATGTTGCCATAAAACCCAAAAGCATCGTAGGGAAAGCACAAGAAGGGGAAAAGCATTTTTATTTCGACAAAGAAAATAGTTATAAAACAGATGATTTTCAGATTTCAATTCCCAAAGGAGCACTCTATTCCGATATAAATTTTCAGTTAAAAACAGTGCCCGAAATTCAGGGCAATTATTCGAAAATATATACAATTCATAAAAATACAGTTGCCTTACACACAGCAGCAACAATTCGGGTTAAAACAAAAAACTTGCCGACAAATCTTGAATCGAAAGCACTTTTTGTAGTCATCGACGAAAAGACCGGAAAATATTGGGCAGCAAACGGAAGTTTCGAAAACGGTTGGATGTCGGCGAAAATTAAACAGTTTGGCGAATATACCGTAAAGGTCGATACTGTTCCGCCAACAATAAAGCCACTGAGCATTAAAAACAGAAATACATTAACCGAAGCCAATCGAATTAGGTTTAAAATATCGGATGATTTGGCCGGTATAAAAAAAACAGAAGGCTATTTAGACGGGAAATGGGCTCTGTTTGAATACGATGCAAAACGACATTTAATTACGCATAAATTCGACAAAACCCGTTTTTCATTTGGGAAAAAACATACGCTAAAACTAACTGTTACCGATTACCGCAACAACAAAAAAACATATGAAGCAACATTCTGGAAATAAGATAAAAGCAGTTGGCGTAATGTCGGGTACATCGTTAGACGGCCTCGATATTGCTGCGGTTGAATTTACGTATGCAGACGACAAATGGAATTTTACTATTGTTGAAGCGACTACAATTTCGTATTCAGAAGAGTGGATTGAAAAGCTTAAAAACGCCCACACATTGCCGGGAGAAAAACTAATGGCGTTAAATGCTGAATATGGCCGTTTTACAGGCGTTGAAATAGATAGATTTATTAAACAACTTAGTTATAAACCCGATTTAATTGCATCGCACGGGCACACCGTTTTTCATCAGCCCGAAAAAGGGTTTACATTGCAAATTGGCAGTGGAGCCGAAATTGCCGCTATTACAAAAACCACCACAGTTTTCGATTTTAGAATAACCGACATTGCACTTGGCGGACAAGGTGCACCACTTGTTCCGGTGGGCGACAAGCTTCTTTTTCACGAATTTAAATATTGCCTGAACATTGGAGGATTTGCCAATATTTCGTTCGAAAAAAACGGTCGGCGACTTGCATTCGATATTGGCCCGGCAAATT
>WGCT01000342.1 GCA_015493625.1 Draconibacterium sp.
GGACAAAAACATTCAAATTGTTGAAAATGTGAAAGCCCTAATTGTCAACTACATTCACTACAACAAAAGCGAGAGATTGAGGATGAATTTCTCCGATTATCTGGCAGAAGAGATTGGAAAAGACTACTCGTATATTTCAAAAAAATTCTCGGAGATAGAAAAAACAACCATCGAGAAGTTTATTATACTACAAAAAATTGAAAAAGTTAAAGAGCTGATTTCGTACAACGAGCTCAATTTTTCTGAAATTGCATTTCAGCTAAACTACAGCAGCGTTGCCCACCTTTCGAAACAGTTTAAAGACATTACCGGAAAAACATTAAGCGATTATAAAAAGGCCGTAGAAAAAGAGAGAAAAGCGTTAGACAAAGTTTAGCAATGAAAAAATCGATAGATAAATCTCTGGAAATAAAAAAAGTAAAACCCACTGCAATGCGTCAGTTGGTTCTCGATATTTTATCGAAACAAGACCACGCCATTGGTCTGCCTGAACTTGAAATGCAATTTGCACAGGCCGACAGAACAACACTTTACCGCACACTTAAAACGTTTGTCGACAAGAAAGTAATTCACAGTATTGACGACGGTACCGGAACCATAAAATATGCCGTTTGTACCGACACCTGCCACTGCAATCCAAGCGAGCTGCATGTACACTTCTACTGCATAAAATGCGGAAAAACAACCTGCTTAACCGACATCCCAATCCCCGACATTCAACTCCCCGAAAACTATTTTGCCGAAAATATTAATATGGTTGTAAAAGGACTTTGCGACCGATGTAACAGAGGCTAATAAGTTTGCAACCCAGTTGCACAAATTATGACGTACTTTTGTTTAAAATTAGTTTAAATAAAAAGTGCGACATTATGAATATTATTCTTCAATCAACTATTACATGTCCGTTTTGCGGCCACAGTAAAACAGAAACAATGCCTGTAGACGCTTGCACACATTTTTATGAATGTGAAAATTGTAAAGCAATTCTAAAACCAAACAAAGGCGACTGTTGTGTCTATTGCTCTTTTGGCGATGTTCCCTGTCCGCCAATTCAAAAAAGTAAAAAGAATACCTGTTGCAAATAAGCATGACAAAAACTACTTACTACATAGCAAAAATGGACTGCACCTCCGAGGAGTCTTTAATCAGAATTAGACTGGAAAATATTCCTGAGATCGTAGCATTGAATTTCGATCTAGATAAACGATTATTAGAGGTTATCCAATCTGAAGAAAACCGGGAGATTGAAAAACTCATCAGAAGTCTGAATTTAGGTTGCGAAATAAAATCGCATAAAAAAGTTGATGATGGCACAACCTATTCAACACACTCTTTTCAACGAAAACAGCTGTGGTGGGTTTTAGGTATCAATTTTACATTTTTCGTTTTCGAAATGATTACCGGACTCATTTCAAAATCGATGGGGCTGGTGGCCGACAGTTTAGATATGTTTGCCGATGCCGTTGTTTATGGATTAAGTCTTTGGGCTGTAGGAACAACACTTATTAAAAAGAGACAGGTGGCCAAAGTTAGTGGTTATCTGCAAATAATTTTGGCTGCAACAGGTTTTGTTGAAATTATTAGGCGCGTACTCTTTTTAAACGAAACCCCCGATTATAAAATTATGATTCTCGTTTCGGTTCTGGCACTATTGGCCAATGCAGCAAGTATGGTAATTTTAAATAAAACCGACAGTAAAGATGCCAATATTGTTGCAAGTAAAATTTTTACATCGAACGATATTATTGTAAATGCAGGCGTAATACTGGCCGGGTTAGCAGTTATGCTAACCTCATCGCTAATACCCGATTTAATTGTTGGAGCAATTGTTTTTGCCATTGTAATACGTGGTGCGATTAGGATATTGAAATTAGGGTAATTCAGAATTATGTAAGTTATTTCCAAAATTGTATAAGAGACAAAGCCACAATTGCAGTAATTTTGACACATTATAAATAACGAATGAACAAAGTACTCAACATATTAATTTTAATAGTTTTTCTGATAAGTTTTATCGGCATTCAAATAAACAAGCACTATTCGCACGGGAAACTTTACAGTGTTGCTTTTTATCACGAAGCCAAAACTTGCTGCGACCCGGGGGCTACGCCTGAGATGGCAGATCTCTGCAAGCATCAC
>WGCT01000343.1 GCA_015493625.1 Draconibacterium sp.
AGGGGGAAGTGGTGGCACATAAAACATTTTTTTTGTCAGAAAAATAAAAACTCCAATCTAATTTAAACCACCTTTTTTACTTCAGCCGATAGTTTTTTGAGTGCCGAATCGGCAGCTTTTAACAAATCGCCAATTAAATTTTTATAATACTGTTTTACCATTTTGGGGTTCTCTTTCCCATCGACATGGCCGGCCCGCATTCGCAGCTGACGATGATTTTGGATTATTTCGCCGGCAATTTTCATTACGGCTTCGTCGTCAACTTTCGAGTTGTATTCCAAAACATAAAAACAGTCGCTCAATGCCAACGACATTACTAAATCGATGTCTTTTTTTAATTCTCTTATACTTGCCATAACTTTTGTGAATTTAATTTAAAGGTAAAAAATTTGATGAAGAAACAACAGATTATTCCAATTTAATATCAACGAATAATATCCGTTCCACGCATATTTCCACCGCCTTGCATCATATTGTTTAAATTATTTGCCGGCCGTTTTGGATTCTCTCTCTCCTCGCGAGCTTTTTTCTCGGCTGCTTTTCGTTTCTGTTCTTCAAGTTCAAGGTCTCTTATATTTTTTATAAACGAATTATCGGGTTTCATATCCCAAAGCAACTCTTTATCCCAGTTCGACCTCACTTTAATAACTTCATTTTCGTAACCTACTTTCTCGGGTTGGTATTTATCCTGATAACTTCCGGTGTCCCACTTTCCGTTTCCATTTTCGTCGTAAATAACTTTTGCTTTGTATTTTCCGGGAGCCAGATAGTCGAAAACAACCGTTCCGTCTTTTTCAATGGTATGTTCAAAAAGCACTGTTTCGTCGTCGTCGTTTTTTAATAACTGCACCAACATTGGGCAATAAACATTTGTTGCTTTAACAATTACCGACCCGTAATAATCTTCTTCGCGAGTAACAAACTTTTTAACAAACCGGCGGCTTGTAATTCCATAAATATTTGTACAAGCAGCCGAATCAATCTCAAGAGTATAGCCTGTTTCGGGTTCCCAGTTATATTTTATTACATATTTTCTCCAGGTTGAAGTGTCTTTGCTAAACTCTATTTTTAGTGGTGTTTTTAACGTGTCGTCGGTTAAATACAACACCACTTGCGTACTGTCGAAAAAACTTACCGGCTCGGGGGCTTTTAAATAAATATCGTTATTTAATTCGAATGTCGAACTGCCGGCGTTTGAAATCCAGCTAAATTGCTCAATTGGTTTTGGCTTATCTTCTTTTGTCTCTTTCGATCGTTTCTTTTTCTTCGTTTTCTTTTTCTCCTTTTTTATGAAAACCATTTCAAGTGTATCTTTCTGTACATAACGTTCGGCCATCGAATCGAGTTGAAAATAAGAGAGTTCCATAAACAGGGTGTCGTTTTGTGCAATTGTAGTATCGGTAATCCATAGCGACATCGAGTCCATCTTGTCGTTGTATTCCAGTTGGTACCAGTTGTTTGTGTTGAACCCAATTAACCGAACATTAAACGTATCGGCCACCGATTCGCTAAAATCGAACTCGCACTTATACCGTGTTTTCCGTTTGTAATCATCGAGATACTGATCAAAAATATCTTCGGTAAACTGATGCAGAAAAATGGGACCGGGATAAAATTGTGTGTGTCCTGAAATTAGTAACGAGTCGGCACCGTCGACAACTGTGTCGGGTTCGGCGAAAAACTTTGCCGATGGCACAATTACCGAGTCGATAAATGCAAATTCTTCCGCTCCTTCGTCATAAAGTAAATTGTTGTTTGCGTCGTTAATGGCAAAAATGTTATATGTTCCGGGCGCAATATTATCAATCATAAAAAACCCTTTTTCATCGGTTTTGGCAATGTAATCGGGGCGCACTCGAAAAACCGCCGAGTCGTGTAAGTTTTTTTGCAAAACAATTAGTCCTTTGTCAACCGCCTCGAGATTAAACGCATTCATTAAACGCCCGGCCACTCGCAACGAATCGTAAACAGGGCCGGTACTAAACGAAAACCGCATATTTTTATACTCATTTCTTTCGTTGTTATCGGCAATCGAATTTTTAAAATCGAGCGAATAGGTGGTGCTGTCTTTCAGCTCTTCGTTAAACTGAATAATTAACGCCTTGCCCTTTGTGCGAATGGTTGGTTTTTTTTCGAGTGGCGGCGAAATCACCAGCATTTCAGAAACAGCGTCGGAAATAACATATTCGTCGAAAGTGAATTTTACTCTATCTCCATCAAAATTTAATGCCCGAAAAGCCGGCGAAGTCTCAAGTAAAACCGGAGGCAGAGAATCTTTTGGGCCTCCCGTTGGCATTCCCTGGTTGGCACACGACGAAATAATTACTATCCAGGTAAGAACAGCAACAAACAGAAATGGTATTTTCACTTTAATTTGCATACAATTTATTTCGGCTACAAACATACAAATTCCTGCAAACATTGTAGGTTTGTAATATCGTTTTCGAAATAATTATTTGGAGCGACAAATATATAAAGAAAGATGAAAGGAGAACAGAGCGACAAATCGAATCGTTACGATATTGCATTTATCAATCCGGATATCGATAATGTTTTAGCTGCCATAGAACAGGTGCAAAAAGGAGAAAAAGTGCAGCTTTTTTTCGAAAATGATTTACTGCGTACCGATAACTTTCAGCTCACTCAAATATTCCCTTTTCGGGGGATTCACCTTCTCCGCTCGGCACAGCAAAAGCAAAATTTAAACAAACTGTTTTTGTTGGCACCTCATCTTTTTCAGTTGCAAAAAGTGTTTTATCTTCAATCGAAGCCATCAAAAAGAATTGCAATATTTGTCGATCTATTTCTTGGTAATCAGTTAAACGAAAAATCGATAATTGTCAATCAACCGCTCCCCGACAATCTCTCGTTTTTTAAAACAGAAGCGTTAAAAGGGTTGGTTATTCACGAATATAAAATAAACATATCGCGACTTTTTATTGAATTATTAAAATATTTCGAACTGAAAGGAGGCAAAGTTGTAATAAACGAGAAGTTTTCTCATAACGAGATTTCTAAAACTATTCGATGTAAAAACAAAAAAAGGAGCAGTTATTTATTAACAATTAAAGCGGTACCCGGTTTTGCGTTAATTCAAAAAAGCGGAAAAATCCGGATTCAGTTTTTCGAACAAAACGGGTTCCTTCAAATCGATATTATAAGTACATCAACACCTCAATTCACAAAAAATAGTTTAACGAATGAACTCAAAAAACATATTCATTTTAACGAAAATTTGTTGGAAGAAGTTGAATGGCAACATTTTGTT
>WGCT01000344.1 GCA_015493625.1 Draconibacterium sp.
GAATATTACGAACTGCCTGCGGAAACGGATTATTGTTGACAATATCTTTTATATATCCTGCTATATCGATAAAACTACCATCAATATTTTTCACAAAAATACTCCCTGTCATTTGAAATTTCTGTTGCCGAACGAACCGAAAATCCCAACCAATATTTCCCCCGCTAAAGGCGTTAAGTCCGTCAACAAGAATTGTTGACATGTTTGACCCCACTCTTCCTCCTAATGAAACACCAAGGCGTAATGCCAGCCAGTCGTTTATTTTCTGAGAATAATCGATGTGCGTTGTAGCATATGTTACGCTTCCGGCAAAAGATAGCAGCTCGTAGTCGCCAATGTTTAACCCGGGCAATTCGAGCGACCCGGTATTTCCCAACCCCAGTTCGGCATTTAAAAAGGTACTTATAAATGCACTATTCGACGAGTTAATTGAAGTAAAAACATGACCGTTAAGCATACTCTTTTTCAATACAATTTTTGAAGTATCGTTTTGAGCATAACCATTTCCGTAAAGTCCAACAAATACCGTCAATATTATAACTATTCTTCTCATTGTCAAATAATTTAAAATAGGGGGAAATTGATTCCAACAAGCAATTGAACATCGCTTGTTCTAACCCGTGGGAAAAAATTATATTCAGGTTTCTCAACAGGCACAGCATTGTTTAGCCCTTGCAAATAACGTGCTTCGAAAAACAGAGTTGGTTTTCCAACCGGAATGCGATATCCAACACCAAAATGTATAACAATATTGGTTTTCGAGATGTAGTCTTTCAAGTCTCTTTTATCGTTTTTATTAAAAATAAAAGCCGCACTTGCTGAAAGTGGTATACCCGCTTCAAGTCCTCCAATTGCATAAAACCGGTTATTTTCCGATGAAATTTTCAGCAGAAGAGGAATAGTAAAATAGTCGATTCTTATTCTTATACTATCAACAGGGTCGATTTCTCCTCTTACCTCATAGCTAATATTGGTTCCTTTTTTTGTAACTCCGGGTTGAAGACTTAAAACAATTTGCTCCGACAGATTTACATCCATTGCAATCCCAAAACTAGTACCAATTAGCGAACTATAACTACCGTCTTTAATTTGGTCTCCTTTAAAACTCCCCATATTTAACCCACTAAAAGCTCCGATACGAAACTGTGCAAACGAACCGGAAAAAGAGAACAGTAGAAAAAAGAGAAATAAAAATCTTAACTTCATTTAATGCTATTTTTCTGAAAATTTAAAAATACTAAAAAATAATTGAACCTGTCAGTATAAGTTTTAGTTAGAGCATACTAAAAAACAACTAAATACGTAACACACAATTAGATACACTTTTTATACAATTTGACTTTATAATGCCGTTTAATTGAATTTAATTATTTTGTGCAAGGTTGAGTTAAAATAGTTTTGCATAGCATTTGTTATGGTAAAATATTTTAACGATTAGATTGTGCAAAAGAATAGATTCAATACGGCACTATAAGATTAATTTGGTATTTGTCCTGAATATAAGACAGTTGGACTAAAGTCCAACAGTTCATCTCATTCCACAATCCGTACCACATATATGGGACGACAAATGATAAAAAAACTATTTTCACACAGTCTGTAAAGCATGGAGCTATTGATAACTAGTGTTTTAAACCTGCTGAGTAGTAACATTCATTCTATGTTTCAGCTATTTTAAAAGCTCAGCTGCACGCCATGTTTGTACCTTGCTACAATTTGTTTTGAAGGAAATTTCGACTAAAAATAGGGCAACTGCGATTATATGCGAAGCAGTTCTTTGGCAGCCTGAAGTGTTGCAGCTGTAATATTTTTGCCACCCACCATTTTTGCCAACTCCTCTACCCTCTCTTTTTCTGAGAGCTGTTTTAACGAAGTAAATGTTTTATCGTTTTTTTCGAATTTAAAGACCCGGAAATGGGCGTCGCCACGAGCTGCAATCTGAGGTAAATGAGTGATGTTTATAATCTGTGTTGAAGCGGAGAATGATTTAATTATTTTTCCCATTTTCACTCCTATTTCTCCCGAAACACCCGAATCAATCTCATCGAAAACCACAGTTGGCAACACCTTAGAGTTGCGCAACAGGTTTTTAATTGCCAACATTAACCGCGACATTTCGCCTCCCGAAGCAATTTTCGAGATTTCGGCCGGAGCAGCATCGCCATTTGCACTAAACAGAAACGAAACAGAATCTTTTCCGTTTGCACCAAAATTTACCAGCTTTTGATGAAAAACCGATAATTTCGATTTTTCCATTCCCAGCAAGCGTAAATCGGTTACCACCGACTTCTCAATTTTCGGAAACGATTTTTTTCGTTGTAAAGTTAAAGCTTCGGCTGTTTGTGTTAGTTGCTCAAGTTTTTCTTTTACCCTGCTTTCGAGTTTTTGAATTTCTTCGTCGTATCCCACAACTCTGTTTATTTTCTCATCGAACGAATCACGCAGTTCTATCAATGCATCAACCGATGTTACCGAATGTTTTTGCTGCAACGAATAGATTAAATTTAACCGGTCGTTTATCTCTTCAATACGCGCCGGATTGTACTCTATTTTTTCCGCCAAATAATTGGCCTCATCAACAATATCTTTTAACTCGATAAAACTGCTTTGCAAGCGTTCTGCCAATTGCGGAGCCTCGGTAATGTATCCGGAAATATTTTCTATTGTTTTTTGTGCTTCTTTTACATTCTGAATTACCGAAGCGTGTTCATCGTCGAGTAAAAGTGCCACCGTAGCTAGTGCACTTTTAATCTCTTCGGAGTGCGAAAGTTTTTCGAGTTCGCCCTCTAAGGCGGCCTGCTCGCCGGGCTGAAGAGCGGCCTCTTCGAGCTGATTAAACTGAAACTGATAATAATCTAAATCGGCTTTTGAATTTTCCGATTTTACAATAAGGTCGGCCAACTCCTTTTCTAATTGGTTATAAGTAGAATATTGCAATCTGTATTTTTCAACCAATTTGTCAGTTTTTGCAATTGTATCAACCAGTTCGAGCTGAAATTTCTGACTAACCAAATCGAGATTCTGATGTTGCGAATGGATATCGATTAAACGCAACCCCAATTGGCGCAAGGTTTTTAGGGTAACCGGCGTATCGTTTATGAATGCACGCGATTTGCCCGCCGGAGTAATCTCGCGGCGCAAAATGGTAAGGCTATCGAAATCCAAATCATTTGTATCGAAAAACGAATTCAGGTTGTAATTTTGAATATCGAAAATACCTTCAACAATACATTTTCTGGTTTTATCTTTTAAAACCGAAAGCTCGGCACGGTTGCCAAGAATTAATCCCAAAGCACCAAGAATAATAGATTTTCCTGCACCGGTTTCTCCGGTAACGGTATTTAATTTCGAATGGAAATCGACTGTCAGCGAATCGATAAGCGCATAATTTGAAATGGAAAGTCTGGTCAGCATTGTATTTTGGTTTTACATCCCTTCTTCTTTGCCAATCTTTTCGTACTTGCTCCCGTTCGATGGGTCAACTTCGTTTAAAATTGTCAATACCCGTTTTTTCTCATCGGGGTACGATTTAGAAAAAATATTGACCAACTCGTCCGATTTTGCATCGAAAAACATTTGCAAAATGTATAGCGACGGACGGCGACGAAAAACTTTTTGAATATATTTTAACGATGTGGCAATATTTGCACGCCCTTCTTCTACCCTTTCCGACATTAAATCTAACCCTCGCCGGTGGTACTCGTACATACATTTCCGAAAGTCGGAATACGATTTATTTAAAATATTCTCAATCAGCCAATATCGGTTTCTTTCGCTTTCAAACGCTTTCCAGCCCTTTTCGCGCGCATTTTGCGAATTATTTACAATGGCCTGTGCTTTTTCAAAAAACGGTGTACCGCCTTCGGGCGAAAACGAGTCGTAGTCGTAACCCAAAATAATATAAGCGTAATAGGCCATAATATTTGTTAGATTATCGCGGTTTGATGTTTCGTTAAATTCGAGCGGTTGAAACTCTACATATTTGCATCTAAAATCGTTGTCTTTTATATTAACCAATGTTGTTTCGTAACTCGAATTAAAAACCGGCCTGCGCAACTGCACCTGAATTGAACCGCGAAATTCGTCGACTGAAATTTGCTCGTCGAGACGAATTAGAATATTACACTTAATTTTTTCGTCGTAACTGTAAATGTGGTCTGTCCATTTCCGGTTGTTCATAAACTCGTATAAATCGGACTGCATAGTACGGAACAAGTTTTGATTTGCCCCCTGAATGCGTGTGGCCGAAACAGTTACATTGCAACGAAACTCTTGTGTAAAACCATTTGCCGACACATTAAATATAAACACAAGTAAAAAAGCTATTTTCTTCATAAACTGCAATAGAGTAATCCTGATTTTCTATCAGGTTTTAAAAATATAAAAATTAACCGAAACGATACGTATAAACCCAACCAATCGGTTTTACAGTTCAGCCGGGAAAAGTGCAATAATCTTTTGCACAATATCAGCCGCCACCTCTTTCTTACTTTTTAACTCAAAATTTTGTTGAATATTGTTTCTATCGATGATTGTTATTTTATTCGTATCAACACGAAATCCGGCACCTTTCTCGTTTAACGAGTTTAACACAATAAAATCGAGGTTTTTCTTTTGAAGTTTTTTCCGGGCATTTTCAATCTCATCATCGGTTTCGAGAGCAAAACCGACAAGAATCTGAGATGCGGTTTTTGCTTCCCCAAGTGCGGCGGCAATATCTTTAGTCGGCTGCAATTCAATCTGCCAGTTCTCTTTTCCGCGTTTAATTTTTCTGTTTTTGGGTTGAAGTGGTGTAAAATCGGCAACGGCAGCACTCATTATTGCGCCATCGCAGCCGGGAAACTGTTGTGTACTTCCGGCAAACATTTCGGCAGCCGATTCAACCGGAATAACATTAATACCAGGGTGTTTTGCTGTTACCGAAACAGGCCCCGACACCAGAACCACTTCGGCACCTTTGTCGGCCAACTCTTCGGCAATGGCATATCCCATTTTCCCCGACGAGTAGTTGCCAATAAACCGTACCGAATCAATTTTCTCGAAAGTTGGTCCGGCGGTTACTAAGAACTTTTTATTCTGAAGTTTTTTTTTTCGGGTGAACGAGTCAACCACAAATTCGGTAATTTTTGCAGGCTCTTCCATTCGGCCTTTTCCATCGAGACCGCTGGCTAACTCTCCCACGCCGGGTTCGATAATTGTGTTCCCAAACGACTTCAGCGTTTCAATATTTTTTTGCGTTGAAGGGTGAGCAAACATATCCAAATCCATAGCAGGTGCAATAAACACCGGGCATTTCGCCGACAAGTACGTTGTAACCAGCATATTATCGGCAATTCCATTTGCCATTTTACCAATTGTTGAAGCTGTTGCAGGTGCTATAATCATTAAATCTGCCCACAGTCCCAGGTCAACATGACTGTTCCATGTTCCATCGTTAGCACCAAAAAACTCGCTTACAACGGGCTTTCCCGAAAGGGCAGAAAGAGTAACCGGAGTAATAAATTCTTTTCCGGCACTGGTAATTACCACCTGCACACTGGCTCCTTCCTTAATAAGAAGGCGTAAAAGAATAGCTGCTTTATAGGCAGCTATACTTCCGGTAATTCCCAATATTATATTTTTCCCTTTAAGCCTCATAAGGCTTTTTTTTAGATACGTTGTTTGTTTTCGCGTGTTGGATTACGATGATAAATCTCTCCCTGCTTCAACTCTTCGAAAGCAATAAGAGTAGGTTTTGGTAGCCTTTCGTAAAATTTCGAGATTTCAATTTGTTCTCTGTTTTCGAAAACCTCTTCAAGATTATCGGAATATGAAGCAAACTCCTGCAATTTCTGGTTTAACTCCTCTTTTAATTCAGAGGAAATTTGATTTGCCCGTTTTGCTAAAATCATTACCGTCTCATAAATATTTCCTGTCTCTTGTGTCAATACTTCCAAATCGCGAGAAATGGTTGACGGTGCAGCTTTTGTTTTTTTATAATCCATCTTCTAATTAATATTTAATTCGTCTTCTTTATAGTGTAATAATTTGGTGGTTGTATCGTGAAACTTTTTTGCCTCTTTTAAATGTTCACTTTCGGGGTACTCGTCAACAAAAGTAAAATATTCGTCGAGAGCATTCGAAAGCCGTGCCTCTTTTTTACTCTGAACACTACCAATTGCAAGCAAATACTTCGACTTTAGTAACATAAACATTAAATCCTCGCGGTATTCACTGTCAGGATATTCGTCTAAACAGTTTCTTAAAGCAACAACGGCCGCTTTGTATTTACCAAAATCGTAATATAATTTTGCGTTCAAATAAGCTTTATATACCAATTTCCCTTGCAACTCGTCAATGAGTCGATTTGCTTCATCAACCCTGTCGTTAAAAGGGTAAAGATTTATATAAAGTTGCAGAGCATCGATTGCTTCGTGGGTAATGGTTTGGTCTAACCTCGGTTTCGGAGAAATAAGATACGAACAGTAGCCGACCATAAATTGTGCCTCCTCGACATACTCGCTGGTTGGGAACTCTTTAATTAATGTTTTAAAATAGTGGCCGGCCATTAAATAATCTTTCTGCCCCATCATACTTTTGGCGTAGTAGTAATAAATTTTGTCGGTTTTACTGGTACCTCTGTAAATATTAACCAGTTCCTGAAACAGTGTTCCGGCACGAACATATTCGCCATCTTCGTAATATTCTATGGCTTTTTTATATTTAAATTCGTAATCGGTACTTTTAACAATTTTATTGTAATCGCTACACGAAGAGCTGAAAAGCACCGTCAACACTACGAATCCTAAAAATAGTTTTCTCATTCTCATAAACATTGCGCAAAAATATACTTTTTTTATTTACCTGAAACTAAATGATGTGTAATTTTTC
>WGCT01000345.1 GCA_015493625.1 Draconibacterium sp.
GAGATGTGTATAAGAGACAGAACAACTTCAGCTTATAAATAAAAACAGAAAAATATGAAATGTAATGTTGGAACAGTAGACAGATTATTGCGAATTGTAGTGGGATTACTAATTGCTATTATAGGAGTTTGGTTCGATAGCTGGTGGGGATTAATCGGGCTTATTCCGCTAGCAACCGGCCTATTCAAAGTGTGCCCGTTGTATATCCCATTAAAAATATCGACCACCGACGACAAAAAGGATTAAAAAAATACTCAACCCAAATAGCTTTTCGGATTTCTGTGTCTAAATGGATTGAGTATAGAAATTAATTTTATCTTTTTGTAGTTAATTCTACAATAGAAATAGTAATGGTTTTTTATCACCTTCAATTTTTATATTTTTAGCAGCAAATTCGGGGACGGATGTAATTTGTTAAATAAAATAGTTTAAAATGAAAATAAACAGTTGGTTTGTTATGGCATTTATGCTTTTGCTTTTTTCGGGGTGCGAAAAAGAGAAAGACCCAAATCTTATGATTCGGCAAAAGATAGAACAGAACTGGACATTTAATCAGGTTGGTAAAAACGACTGGTTGCCGGCAAAAGTTCCGGGAACAGTACATACCGATTTACTCGCAAACAAGAAAATTGAAGACCCGTTTTACCGTATGAACGAACACAATGTGCAATGGATTGACAAAGTTGACTGGGAGTATAAAACCACTTTTACTGTGGACAGAAAATTGTTGCGAAAAGACCGGATTCAACTCGATTTTAAAGGACTCGATACGTATGCCGACGTATTTTTAAATGGCGAAAAAATACTTTCTGCCGACAATATGTTTCGTGAATGGATTGTTGACGTAAAAAAAGTGTTGAAGAATGGCGAAAACGAGCTGCATATCGTTTTTAAATCGCCCATAAACGAAGGCATTAAAAAATACGATGCTCAGGGTTACGAAATTCCTGTTTCGGATAACGATTTAGCAGGCATTGGTAAAGTTGAAGGGCATAAAAAAGTGAGTGTTTATACACGTAAAGCCGGGTATCATTTTGGTTGGGACTGGGGTCCCCGATTGGTTACAAGCGGAATTTGGCGACCTGTTTCGTTGCTTGCATGGGACAAAGCAAAAATAGAGAACCTTCAAATTATACAAAATAAAGTTACCGATGCAACTGCAACATTTACCGCAGTTTTCGAAATTGATGCAGCAAAAAAAGAGAAAGCAAACCTGTCGGTAAAAAACGACGGTAAAATTCTGGCAACATCACAAGTTCAGTTAAAAAAAGGAACAGAAAAATATGCCGTTAATTTCGAGATAAAAAATCCAAAACTATGGTGGACAAATGGTTTAGGCGAAGCACATTTATACACGTTGTCGGGCGAATTGGAGATTAAGGGACAAAAAACCACAACCGAAACACGAATAGGAATTCGCACGCTCGAATTGGTTCGCGATAAAGACGACAAAGGGACATCGTTCTATTTTAAGTTGAATGGCCATCCTGTTTTTATGAAAGGTGCCAACTACATTCCAAACGATGTATTTCTACCCCGCGTGACCAAAGCAAACTATCGAAAGGTTATTGAAACAGCGAAAAATTCGAATAATAATATGCTCCGTGTTTGGGGTGGCGGAGTTTACGAAGACGATTACTTTTATGATTTATGCGACGAAAATGGAATTCTAATTTGGCAGGATTTTATGTTTGCCTGTTCTATGTTTCCCGGCGATAAAGCTTTTCTCGACAATGTAAAACAGGAGGCAATAGACAATGTAAAACGGTTGCGCAACCATCCGAGTATTGGTTTGTGGAATGGCAACAACGAAATTCTTGCTGCCTGGTACGACTGGGGTTGGAAACAAAAAGAGGAGAAAAAGAACAAAGAAAATGCCGATAAAATATGGCAGACATATGTAAATATTTTTCATAAAATATTACCCGGTGTGGTTAATAAATACGACCCGCAACGAAGTTACTGGAGCTCGAGCCCATCGTCGGGAACAGGAATAAAAGCCGATATGATTAACGGCGACGACCACTATTGGGGCGTTTGGTGGGGGAAAGAACCTTTTGAAACGTACGCCACGCATATTCCACGATTTATGAGTGAATATGGTTTTCAATCGTTCCCCGAAATTGCAACAGTTCGGAAATATGCGCTGCCCGAAGATTACAATATCTTTTCAGATGTAATGAAATCGCACCAACGCTCGTCGATTGGCAACGGAACCATAGAATATTATATGCTGAAAGAGTATAAAAAACCCAAAGATTTTGAATCGTTTTTATATGTAAATCAGGTTTTACAAGCCAATGGAATTAAATTTGGTCTCGAAGGCCATCGCCGTGCAATGCCCTATTGTATGGGTAGTTTGTATTGGCAAATTAACGACTGCTGGCCGGTGGCATCGTGGAGTTCTACCGACTATTACCAAAACTGGAAAGCCTTGCAGTACTACGTTAAAAAAGGATTCTCGCAAGTACTTGTCAGTCCGTACGAAGACAAGGTGAAATTCAGAGTAGGAATAGTTAACGACCGCCTCGAAGCAATTCACGGCGAGTTACGACTCCGGTTAATGAATTTCGAAGGGAAAGTTATTTGGGAAGATGCTTCGCTGGTCGAAATTCCGGCCAACTCGTCCAACGACTATTTCGATGTAAACAAAAACGAGTACCGCTACAAATACCGGAAACAATTATCGGATCTTGTATTTGTTGCCGAATTGGTTGAAAACGGGAAAGTTCTTTCAAAAAACTACTTTTATTTCGAGCCGTTTAAAAAATTAAAAATAGCGCACCCCGAATTAAAATATGCAGTAAAACAGGTTAATGGCGGATACAACATAACGCTGCAAACCAACACACTGGCAAAAAATGTCTATCTGCAAATTGGCGACGAAAAAGGATTCTTCTCCGATAACTATTTCGATGTATTGCCCGACGAAAAAATAACAGTAACCTTAAAAACAAAAATAACAGAAGAAAAACTCAATAATATCCTTACCATAAGAACATTAGACGATGCTTTTTAGGTGAAATAAAATCCGCGTAAAAATTATTCTATCGCTTCAATAAACCGGCTTAAGTCGTCGGAGCTGTTTAACCCGAGTTTACTGCGCAGTCGCGAGCGAGCACCTTTTATGCTGTTTGGCGAAAGGGTTAAAACCGAAGCGGCCTCTTTAATATTAAACCGTAGTTTTATTAAAGCTGCCAGCCTGATGTCGTTTTGTGTTAGATTCGGATTAATCTCTTTTAGTTTTTTGAAAAAAGATTTGTTAACCTGCTCGAAATAGAGCTTAAACAACTCCCAGTCGCTCTCGGTTTTAAAACTGCTTTTTAGCTCTCTTTTTAATGAATTTAAAAATTGGGGCAGTGCTTCAGCTTTCTCGCTTATTGCCTCGTCAATAGAGTTATACAACGACTGCAACATCCGGTTTTTTTGCATCATTATTAATGCATGCGAAGCCAACTCTTTGTTTTTAAACTGCAACTCCTTTTCAAGAATACTCTTTTCGAGCCGTGTTCTTTTTTTGCGCTGTATTAAACCATAAAGCATAAACGCAATTGCCATAAACGACAGAATAATGCCAATTAGTAATGCCGCCATCACAACCGACCGGTGTTTTTTCTGAATAGTAAGCTGTTTAACAAGAAGCTTGTTTTTATCATTTTCATATTTTTCGGTTAACCGCGCAATGGCAGTTTCTGTTTCGCGCGCATCAATCGAATCTTTAAATGCTGAATACGTTTCGAAATAGGCAAGTGCCTTCGAAAAATTGTGTAACTCTTTATACGCTTCCGAGAGATGAATATTTGCTTGCATCTGTCCTTCCAAATCTTCGCTACTTTGCGCAGCAGTTAACGATTTTCGGTACGCATCGATACTTTTTTCAAAATTCTTTTGTTTGCCGTAAAACTCACCCAAACTTAAATAGAGTTCGATTAACGAGTTTGGGTCGTACTTTTTTGCAAGCTTAATTCCGTGGTTAAAATAGTAAAATGCCGAGTCGGGTTTATTAAACCGAAAAGCAAAAAGATTACCCAAACTTTGATACAATATTGGTATTGCATTTAATGTCGAATTTTGTTTATATTGCTGCAAAGCCAGCCGGTAATTGGTTAATGCAGTTTTATTTTCGCCAAACTCTTTATAGCAAATTCCTAAATTACTGTACAAAAAACCTTTGTTGTATTTAATGTTGTTTTCCGAAATAATAAGGAGTGCCTTTTCGTAATACTCTTTTGCCTTGGTGTAGTTGTCGAGTTTCATATAGAGGTATCCTAAATTGTTGTATGCCTTTACCAATCCGGTAAAATCGGATTGTTTCTCATAAATTTTAATGGCCTCGAACAACACTTTTGTCGACTTTGAATACTGCCCGCTCTCGCCATAAATGCCTGCAAGGAGGTTATACGAATCGGCCAGATTTATTGTATCGCCAATCTGTTTTTGTAACTCAATGGCCTGTTTCTCACAATCTTCGGCTTCAAAATAGTTCCCTCTGTAAAAGTGATTTAACCCAACCGACGAACAGGAAAGTGCCTCATATTTTTTATTTCCGGTTTTTTCCGCAAGTTGTTTCATCTGCAAAAGAAAATACAAACTACTGTCGAGATTATTATTGATGTAGTAGTCGGAAAGCTGTTCGAGAATACCAAATTTATCAACTCCCTTTTTTTGTTGCAAAACCATCTTTAAACTATCGGCCTGCAACGAAGCCGAAACAGCTAAGCAGGAAAATAACATTGACAAAAAAATGAGTACAAATTTGAACTTTATTATTTGCATAAACAATAAGGTGATGAATAACAAATATATAAATTATTCTGACAAAAACATTGTAAACACTGTCTCCTCCTTTCTAAAAGGAGATGGTTCGTAGAAAAACAATCCGGAAAATTGAAGTATAAAAATTAAATTCAAAAATATCCAATATCGAACATTCAATGCTTAATACTATACAAAAACAGGGGGTGCTACCTTTATGCTACCTGTTTTTTTTGCCTTTCGCCAGCCATTATCCGAAATTTACAAGAAGAAAAAACAAAGAGATATGCTAAATGAAATAAATAGTGATGTTCTATTTTACTGGGTCGATAACGATATCTATTTCATCTCTTCGACCTTAATCTCGCAAGGACTGTTTATTGCAAAAAATAAAGAGGGAAAAGCAATCAGTCAGAAAATTGTATCGAACTGCAATTCCGAACATCTTTCAATTCCCAAAAGCTATAAAACAGTTGTGGTGAGTCTTATTTCAGAGAATTTTCAATACACTAAAACAGTAAAATAATAGTACAACAACTAAAACTACCAATTATGAAAACAAATCTACTTCTCACATTTATTTTAATTGGAATGGTCAGTATAAATTCCTTTTCACAAGATTTAGAACTATGGGGACTTGCCGCTCCGGGTTACCTTTACAAATTAGACCAAAACGGAGAAAACAAAGAAATTGCCCACTGGTTAACCGACCCCAACAGCTGGAATTACCCCGGTGCCGATGGCAGCCTGATACAAGCTTCAAATAAAAAATTATACGGAATGCTCGGGAAACGTGGAACCAACGATATGGGCGTAATTTTTGAATACAATATTGCCAGTCAGGTCGATACATTTCTATTTAATTTCGATGGTATTAACGGAAAGCACCCCGGCACAAACAGCCTTATTCAGGCAACTAACGGAAAACTTTATGGAATGACTCCGGAAGGAGGTGAGTATGATAGCGGAGTAATTTTTGAGTATGACCTTACCTCCAATACTTTTACTAAACTATTCGATTTTAACGATACTTTGGGTAAAAATCCTACCGAAGATTTATGTCAGATTGATTGTACCGACAGTATAATTTTTTACGGATTAACCTCGAGTGGCGGCAAAGACAATGGCGGTGGCGGAGTGATGTTTAAATATAACCTTACCGACAGCAGTTATCAGGTAATTAAGAATTTCGACTGTCATCATCCCTATTGCAAGACGTTTGGTCGAAACCCCAAAGGAAGTGTAATGCAAGCCGACAATGGGAAAATTTACGGATTAACTTTTGAAGGTGGAGCAGCCAACAATGGCGTGTTGTTTGAATACAATCGCGAAACCGGTGAGTTTCTTAAAAAGGTTGATTTTATCAATAACGATACCGGTAAAAGACCATACGGAAGCCTGATACAGGCAACTGACGGAAAACTGTACGGGTTAACTCAAATGGGTGGAGAAAATTACTCTGGCGCAGGAGGGAATGCCGGCATGGTATTTTCTTATGATATTAAAAACGACACACTTATTAAAGTTGCAGATTTGGGCGATGGAGTAGGTCAATATCCACAAGGCAGTCTGTTTCAGGCTACAAATGGAAAGATGTACGGAACTACCACTCACGGTGCTTGCAGTTCGGGTGGAGTGTTTTGTTACGACCCTGCAGCCGATACACTTTATCGCACAGCTTGCGATGGATATCCCAAAGGAAATTTAATAGAAATAGAAGCAATTAAAACATCGGCAAAAACAGAACTCATAAACTCAAATATTAAAATATTTCCAAATCCAACCCGGCAGTTTGTTACTATTCAAACAGGATTGAACGACAAAATAAAAACAATCTCCCTTATCCGTATTGATGGAAAAACAATTGATAGACAACGAAATATTAATAGCCGGCAATACAAATTAAACATAAACGAAAACGATGGAATTTACCTGTTACGAGTTGAAACCGGAAAAGGAATTACAACGCATAAAATTATAAAAAACAACAATAACTA
>WGCT01000346.1 GCA_015493625.1 Draconibacterium sp.
GCTGCTGTTTTTTCGAAGTCTTGTGTTACGGCTACCTCTTTAGCAGGTTTTGGTTTTGGTGTAGATGCCGGTGGCGGAGTTACTGCCTTCGGAACAACTTTCTTTTGTTTGGGTTTGGGTTGTTCTTTCTTTTTTGTTTTTACAGGCTTCGGCTTGCGGTTTGCCCGACTTGGCTCGCGATTTCCAAATCCATTTTCACTGTTACCGAAATTCACTAAAATCCCTTCTTCGCCGGGAAGTGGCAGTGGGGTGAAAAATCCAAGAAACAGAAGTAAAAGCAGAACAATTATATGAAAGATAATTGTCCCGATAATTCCTTTTCTATGTTCCTTCAAATTGTCCATTTTATTTTTCGGGTGCGGTTGCAGCAATCATTTTATATTTGTTACGGCGGGCAATATTCATAATTTTCACCACCTCTTCCCAAGGTACTTTCTTATCGGCATGAAGAGCAATATAAATATTCTCGTTACCCACACCGAATTTGTTTTGAAGGAAAGGTTCGATTTCGTTAAAGGCAACCCGTTTAAGATTTCCGTCGTCGTTAATGTAGTATTTCATATCGGCGGTAATCGATACCGTGGTAATTGCTTTTGCAGTAGTTTGATTGTTGCTTTGCGGCAACAGTAACTTCAACGCGTTGGGTGCAATTAATGTCGATGTTACCATAAAGAAAATCAGCAAAAGAAAAACAATGTCGGTCATCGACGACATGCTGAATGCGGCATTTACTTTGTTTCTGCGTTTTAGTGCCATTTTGGTTCAATTAAACAGGTTCGTTCAGTAAATCCATAAATTCCGAGGTGGTTGCTTCCATTTTAAAAACAACTTTCTCGACATTTGCCACTAAAATATTGTAAGCGAAATAGGCAACAATTCCCACAATAAGTCCGGCAACTGTTGTAACCATTGCCTGATAAATTCCTGTTGAAAGCAGCGTAACATCAATATTATTTCCGGCAGCCGACATATCATAAAAAGCCTGAATCATTCCCATTACCGTTCCAAGAAACCCAATCATTGGAGCTCCACCGGCAACCGATGCAAGAGTAGGCAGCCCTTTTTCGAGTTTTGAAATTTCAAGGTTTCCTACGTTTTCAATGGCAGCATTTACATCGGTAAGGGGCCGACCTATTCTGCTTATTCCTTTTTCAATCATTCGTGCTGCAGGATTTGGGTTACTCCGGCAAAGTGCTATTGCCTCTTCAATTTTCCCGGAAGTGATGAACACTTTTACCTGGTCGAGCAGGCTCGAATCAAATTTTCCGGCTTTTCTGATGGCAAGAAAACGTTCGACAAAAATATAGACAGCGATAAAAGAGAGAGCAATTATTGGAATCATAATCCACCCGCCTTTTACGGCCATATCGAAAAACTTTGTAGAAATCCCGTTGGGTTCTGTTGCGAGTGTGTCTAATGCGTTTGGCGTACCTGCCTGAATTAATAATAATTTCAACATAAGTATTTTAGTTTATTTCTTGAAATAAAAACGAGGTATAATAACAAATATTATACCTCGCTAAAATAAGTAATATTTTAAAATGCTTTTTTTTCTGCTTGTTTAGTTATGAACAAACAGCTTTTAATTATGTCATCACATAATAGATGGCTGCTCCCGAAAGATATCCGACAAGTGCCAGAAGCGATATTTTTTTCAAATACCAGATAAAGTCAATTTTTTCTAATCCCATAGCGGCAACACCGGCAGCCGAGCCAATAATTAAAATACTACCTCCTGTACCGGCGGTGTATGCCAGAAACTCCCAGAAAGCTCCATCCTGAACAAAGTGCGCTGCATAACCAACTACACCCACATCGGGAATAGGATACATTCCCATAGCGCCGGCAACAAGCGGAACATTATCGACAATAGACGATAGTACACCAATAGCCAAATCGATTAAATAGATGTTTCCCAGTTTATCGTCGAGATATTTCGACATAATACTTAAATGACCGGCCGATTGTAATGCTGCCACTGCCGTAAGAATTCCAAGGAAAAAGAAAACGGTTGGAACATCGACTTTACGAAGAACAGCTGTAATTTTAAGTTTATTTTTAATCTCTTCCGTTTTATTTTTATGAATAATCTCGCCAACCACCCAAACTATTCCTAACGAGAGAAGCATCCCCATATAGGGAGGCAGGTGGGTAAATGTTTTAAAAACAGGGACAAACAACAAACCTCCAACTCCAATTATAAGAAACAGCAAGCGTTCTCCCGATGTTGTCATTTCAGTTCCATTCTCCTGTACAATAGGTCGTTTTACATCGCCTTTCATTGTAAACGAAAGAATAATTAACGGAACAACAATGTTGGCCAAACTCGGCAATAATACGCCCTCAATAATTTGCAATGCTGTAATTTGTCCGCCAATCCAAAGCATAATTGTTGTAACGTCTCCAATTGGCGACCACGCGCCTCCTGCATTTGCTGCAATAACAACAACACTGGCAAAAAACCAGCGGGTCTGTTTATCATCAATTAGTTTCCGGATAAGAGCGACCATTACTATTGTAGTAGTAAGGTTGTCTAATAAAGCCGACATAAAGAAGGTGAGAATACTCAGAATCCAAAGAAGTTTTACTTTATTGGTTGTTTTAATTTTATCGGTAATAATTTTAAATCCTTCGTGTTGGTCAACTGCCTCAACAATTGTCATTGCACCAAGCAGGAAGAATAAAATCTCACTAATTTCGCCTAGGTGGTGGATTATTTCGTGTTCCACAATAAATTCGTGAACGGCGTGTAATCCGTGTGCATCGGGGTGGCTGGCTAAAAATGTTGCCCACGATGGGCTGAATCCGAGGCTTAAAATACCTTCGCCTCCCAGCATATAAACAACCCAAATAACTGTACCTAGAATTAGTGCCGAAGCCGATTTGTCGACTTTCAGCGGATGTTCTAACGCTATAGCGGTGTAGCCCAGAACAAAAATAACAACCATTAAAATAAACATACTATTCGATTTTTTAAGATTAATTTATTTATCGACGGCAAAAGTAAATCTTACGTTCGATTATAAAAATATTTTGTACTGTTTTTATTGGCAAAAGAATAGTAT
>WGCT01000347.1 GCA_015493625.1 Draconibacterium sp.
GAAAATTGGAATTTGTGGATGTATGATGGAGTTGGGTGCAAGCTAAGCTAATGCTGAAATTCACAGTTACGCATAATTTCTGGTGAATAACTTCACGGAAAAGTATAACTATTGGTGAATCTTTTCACATAAAGTATTATCTTTGGAGAAAAAAGTATGTATTTAAGATATTTAGAGAGGATAATAGAAAAGAGAATTGGCTCCGGGAAAGCGATTGTTTTAATTGGACCGAGACAAGTTGGTAAAACGACTTTAATAGAGAAAATTCTTAAAAACAGAGATTATTTACTACTTGATTGTGATGACCCTAAAACAAGAACATTATTAACAGAACCCAATACAGAACAAATTCGTTCAATTCTTGGTAAAAATAAATATGTTTTCATTGACGAAGCCCAAAGAATAAAAGGGATTGGAATTACAATGAAAATAATTACAGACAGATTTAAAAATATCCAATTATTCACAAGTGGTTCATCCTCGTTTAATTTATCGAACCAAATAAACGAACCACTAACCGGACGAAAATGGGAATATAAATTATTTCCGGTTTCGTGGGAAGAGTTTGAAGAACACCACGGATATTTATACGCTGAACAACAACTTGAAAACAGATTATTATACGGATTTTATCCTGATGTACTAAATAATCCAGAAGATGAGATAAATGTTCTTAGGAATATAGTTAACAGTTATTTATACAAGGATATTCTTACGTTTGCAAATATACAAAGGCCTGAAATTCTGGATAAATTAGTTCAGGCATTAGCATTGCAAATTGGTAGCGAAGTAAATTATTCCGAATTGGCACAAATAGTGAGTGCTGATAAAAATACGGTAAGCAAATACATTGATATTCTACAAAAAGGATATATTATTTTTAAGTTGGGTAGTTTTAGCCGTAATCTTCGTAACGAAATAAAAATGAATAAAAAAATCTACTTTTACGATAATGGGATTCGTAATATGGTAATTGGAAACTTTAGTCCTCTTGAATTACGAACAGATAAAGGTGCATTATGGGAAAATTTTTTGATTTCGGAAAGAGTAAAACAAATTGAATATAAACAGAGTCTTGCACGCACATATTTTTGGAGAACCAAGCAACAGCAAGAAATAGATTTTGTAGAAGAAAATAGCGGAAAAATATACGGGTATAAATTTAAATGGAATAATAAGAAAAAAGTAAAACTGCCTAAGACATTTATTGAAGCATATAATGCAGAAAGCAAAGTTATTGACAGGAAAAATTTCAGAGAATTTGTAAGAATATAGAAAGCAAGGATTACCTGTGCATAACCTGAATTTTAAACTTGTTGAATTCGATACCTTTTAAAAAGCCGCGATGGAGAAATTTTTAGAACTTGTAGAATTGTTATGAATAGAAATTTTAGCTACATAATTATATTGTTGTTTTTATATTCCTGTAGTAAAGAGGGTTGCGAAAAACCTGTTTATGCCGGAGTTTATAATTCAGATTTTATCTATCATGAGTTTGAAAATCCTTTGGGAATTAGGTTGAAAACCGACACTATTTTAAGGTTATGTAGTGGCTCCGATTCTATAGATATTAATTTGGATGGTAATTTTGACCTGTTTATAAAACAACGTTTTTCCCTCGATTATGGCAGTATAGATACAAATATATTTAACTTTGATAACTTTCCCTATTGTAGATTATATTTAAAAAACACTTTGGAAGTGGCTATTAAACTTGAATATTATCCAACCGGACATGGGAATTATAGCAAGGCACACTGGGCTGATACGCTAAAGTTCAATTCCAGAATTGATAGAGCTGAAGAATGGTGGAATCAGACATTTATTAATATGTGGGCGGTGCCACCAAGTTACTTCCCTTTTTCTTGTGGGTGTTGGTATAATATTTCCAGTCAGGAAAAATATATTGGAATTCGAATGAAAATACATTCGCGATACAAATATGGATGGATAAAAGTAAATCAGATGATGCGCGACAGCATAAAATTTGTTAGCTATGCAATTGAAAAATAGTTATTTGGTTGATACTTTTTTAGAATTTATACAACTTTCGTTATAAAAACAGAATGAATAAATTATCAATTACGCTTACAGTATTTTTGTTGTTTGTTGCAACTGGCGGTTTTTCGCAACAGCAAACCAGTAAAAAATTAGTGTATAAACTCAACATCAAACAGGAAATTACAAAAGCCACCTGGCGACAAACCGACCAGGCTTTCGATGCAGCCGATTCTTTAAATGCCGACATTTTTCTTATTCATATGAACACTTACGGGGGAGCTGTGTTAGATGCCGACTCGATTCGCACGCGTATTTTAGAGAGTAAAATTCCGGTTTATGTATTTATCGACAACAATGCAGCCTCGGCAGGTGCGCTAATTTCCATTGCCTGCGATAGTATTTACATGCGCCCCGGTGGAAGTATCGGCGCAGCAACAGTGGTAAACCAAACCGGTGCTGCCATGCCCGACAAGTACCAGAGTTATATGCGTTCTACCATGCGTTCTACCGCCGAAGCACACGGAAAAGAAACAATTATTAACGGCACCGACACCACTTATAAATGGCGTCGCGACCCGTTGATTGCAGAAGCAATGGTTGACCAACGCGTTTACATAGAAGGGATTTCGGACACCGGGAAAGTACTCACTTTTACACCTTCGGAGGCAATTAAAAATGGTTATTGCGAGGGTACTGCCGAAAATATTCCCGAAGTTCTTGAGAAAATTGGTGTAAAAGAATATACAATTGTGGAGTACGAACCGTCGTGGATTGAGAAGATAATTGGCTGGCTGGTAAATCCAATGATCTCGGGACTTTTGATAATGGGAATTATTGGAGGCATTTATTTCGAAATGCAGAGTCCTGGAATTGGATTTCCATTGGGAATTGCAATTCTTGCCGCGATAGCATATTTTGCACCGCTCTATTTAGAAGGGCTTGCAGCAAACTGGGAAATTATGGTATTTTTTGTAGGTCTTGTTTTAATTGCTCTCGAGATTTTTGTAATTCCCGGTTTTGGAGTTGCCGGAATTTCAGGAATTGTCTTTGTTTTTATAAGTCTTGTACTAAGTTTAATAAACAATGTAAATTTCAATTTCGAGCACGTTGAGACAGGTCGGCTGGGAACTGCCATAGCAACTGTTGTAGCCGGGCTTTTCGGGGGGTTTGTAGTTGCACTCTATTTCGGAAATAAGGTTTTCTCTGCTCAATCGGGGCCTTTTAAAAACCTTGCTCTTAAAAAAGTACAAAATGTTTCGGAGGGTTATGTAAGTATCGAGACCTCGTTGTTTAAATTGAAGGGCAAAACCGGTGTAGCACAAACAGTTCTTCGTCCGGGAGGTAAGGTTTTAATTGCCGGCGATGTTTACGATGCGGTTGCCGAAGATGGTTTTATTGAAAAAGGAGAACCCATTCTGGTAAAAAAAGTGGAAGCAACACAGTTGTATGTAGAAGGTATTAACGACAAAATTTAATACTGAATAAAATGGCAAAAAACATAGTTATTCTGATTATCGTTTTTTTATTCATAGGATGTTCCGGAAAGAGAAAAAAAGAGTTGGCTCTACCGGTTACAAAAAGCATAAAATTACCTGCTGTTAACGGCACTTATCTTTTTAATGGAAATTCGTTGGAGGACTGGGAAATTACTCAATTTGGCACGCAGGGAGTTGTTGATGTATCCGGTGGGAAAATAGTTTTAAATTTTGGCGACGGATGCACCGGAGTAACCTATAAAAAAGTATTTCCAAAAATAAATTATGAAGTAAACCTCGAAGCGCGAAAAACTTCGGGTAACGATTTTTTCTGCGGAATGACATTTC
>WGCT01000348.1 GCA_015493625.1 Draconibacterium sp.
TTGAAACCCGGTGCAAAGGTAGCCGCAAACAAACGCCGGAACTATAAATCGCACCACTCTGGAATTGAAACAAAGCTGTGGGAGCTATAGCATCTGAGGCAATGGCACTATAAATCGCACCACTCTGGAATTGAAACTAGTAACCAGCTACTTGATTATTAATCAGATATTCGTTGCTCTAGTTTTCTTATAAAAAAGATTACTGCCCAATAACTTACATAAATAAGTACCGGCCACGAAAACAATAAAATAATTTGTGATATCATAGTTTCTTAATTTTCAGTACATATGAGAATCTTCTTCTACTTCTTTTGCCGTAATTTTTTTCTTATCCATCGCTTTCCATGCGTACCAAATGTAGGCAATAACAAATGGAACCATTAAAGAAACATAACTCATTGCCGTAAGTGTATAATGGCTCGACGAACTATTTTCTATGGTTAAGGAAGACTGTAAATCGAAACTCGAAGGATAAAAAGCAGTGTTGTTAAATCCGGCGATAAAGAATAAAGCTAAAACCGTTAAAACAATCCCCGTTCCTGTATACCAGATTCCATTTTTAGCCACTTTGAACAAAGCTTTAAAAATTCCGAAAAGTACTAATACGACCCCAACTAAGAATAGAATTAATACTATTGGCATATCTAAAAAGTTGTGTAGGTATTTATAAGGTTCCAAAAAAACTTCTTTAGTTTCAGGATTGACAGCATAGCCATCGATAACCATTAACCGAACAATAAAGAACAAGAAGAACAATAAAAATGCTCCGGCATTTCGCATTAAACAAGTTTTGTTTCTTTGAAAAAGTGTTTCATCATCAATATTATTCATAAAATATAAATTGGCAGTTAAACTTGCCAGAAAAAACAGAGCCAATCCTAAAGACAGATTGGTTAAAAATGCTAATTGATTGGTATTCCAAATGGCCTCTAAACCGTAAGCCGAATTTTGCCATGACGAAATAATAGGCATTTTACCTGATGTTAAATCGACTAAATTCATTTTGTCAACCGAAAAAGCAGAGCCTGTAAAAAATGTAGCAATGGCTGTTCCTAAGAATATGGTAGCAATTAATCCGTTAATAAATAAAAATGTTTCGTAGGTTTTTTTGCCCAGAAAATTGCTTGCTTTTGTACGATATTCATACGATACTGCCTGAATAATAAAAGCAAACAGAATAATCATCCAAACCCAGTAGGCACCGCCAAAACTTGTGGAGTAGAAAAGCGGAAATGATGCAAAAAATGCACCGCCAAATACTACCAGCGTTGAAAATGTTAATTCCCATTTTCTTCCTAACGAGTTGACTATCATTTTTCGTTCGGTTTCGGTTTTCCCTAAACGGTAAATCATTGTTTGTCCCCCTTGTACAAAAAGCAGAAATACTAGCAACGCTCCCAATAAAGACATAATTATCCACCAATACTGTTGTAATTGTAATAATGATAAATTTTCAAACATAATTCTGTCCTCCTTAGTTTTTAGTTGATGATTCAATTAAATTTCCGGGCCCTTTCTTTATTTGTGCCAGAAGTATTTTTATTTCAGCAATAAGTAAAGCTGTGAATACTGCGAGAAATAAAAAGAAAGTAATAATTACATTGCTCGAATCGATTTTTGAAACCGCAGCAATAGTAGGCATTAAATCTTGTATAACCCAGGGTTGGCGACCTACTTCGGCCACAATCCAACCGGCTTCTTGTGCTATATAGGCCAAAGGAATTGTCCAAACTGCCAAACGCAAAATTAAACCTTTGTTTTCTATTTTATTTTTCAAATTGAAATATAAGATAAGAGCAAAGAATAGTATAAAGTAAGTACCTAACCCAACCATAATATGAAACGCATAGAAACTTAGTTTTACCGGTGGAATTAACTCGTGTGGATTATGTCCAAAGTAATAGCCGTAACCAAAATATTTAAAATTAGCTTCAAATATTTTAAGTTGTGCTGCTGCTTCATCTGTTTTATTTTCCTTCTTTAAAGTCTTGTAGGCAGCCAAAGCATCAATGGCTTTTTTTCCCATTTCAATTTTTTCATTATATGAAATAATTCCATGCTCTTTATTCCCATGAACTAAATCGTGAATTCCCGGCACAAACGCATTCATATTGCCAAAAGCCAAAAACGATAAGCCGCCCGGAATTGGTAAATCCATCAAAAAATCTTCTTCGTATGGTTTTTTTGTATTTTCTAAAACTCCAATGGCAACCAGTGGTGCATTATCGCTTCCATAATACAGTCCTTCCATGGCGGCCAGTTTCATTGGCTGATGTTTGGCCACTTGTTTTGCCGAGCCATCGCCGGTAAACACTAAATACAGCGAGGCGATTAACCCAAAAGTAGCTGCTACCACCATACTTCGTTTGGCTAAATTTACATGGCGTTTTTTAAGCACATACCAGGCCGAGATTCCGATTACAAAAATAGATGCAAGTACATACCCCGAAGTTATGGTGTGTAAAAACTTATTGACTGCGACAGGGGAGAGGAGTACCTCCCAGAAATTGCCCATTTCGTTACGTGCTGTGTCCGGATTAAAGTGCATGCCTAATGGGTTTTGCATCCAACCGTTGGCAACTAAAATCCATAAAGCCGATAAATTTGAGCCAATAGCTACCAACCACGACGAAAGCAAATGAAATTTCTTACTCACTTTGTTCCAGCCAAAAAACATAATGGCTATAAAAGTGCTTTCCAAAAAAAAGGCCATTATTCCTTCAATCGCCAATGGTGCCCCAAAAATATCGCCTACAAACCACGAGTAGTTGCTCCAGTTTGTTCCAAACTCAAATTCAAGAATTATTCCCGTTGCCACACCAATAGCAAAGTTAATTCCGAACAGGGTCATCCAAAATTTTGTAATACGTTTCCATTCGGGGTTTCCTGTTTTTACATACAAGCTTTCCATTATTGCAATAATAAAAGAAAGACCAAGTGTTAATGGCACAAATATCCAATGATACAGTGCTGTTAAAGCAAATTGTGCCCGCGACCAATCGATTAATGAAAAATCAATATGTTCCATATTTTATTTATTTAAATTGGTAAGTTCTTCCAAAACATAATCACTTTTAGCTTTATTATTATCGAATTTACTCGACAAAAAATCTTGAAAAAAGAATAGTTTTAAAACGATAAACAGTATAAATAACTTAATCCCAATAATCAGCCAGAGTTTTTTACCAACTTCCATCGATAAAAAACCTTCTTTATAAAAGTTAATAATCTTGCGTATCATAATTTTAAATTTTTATGAGAGTTACTTAATTTCCAACATATTTATAATTGTTTCTTAAACCAGTAACAATAGTCAGCAAAAACAGGTAAAAGCCTAATGGGTAGTCTGTTAAAGCTCGAGTAATAAACTCATTTTTTTTGCGAACTGTTTACCCAAATCAATATACCCTTTTGAATCGTAGTGATAC
>WGCT01000349.1 GCA_015493625.1 Draconibacterium sp.
ATTAATAACTTTTCTATTCGCATATAATATAGTTTAATTATTAATAATCAGTTTTTTATGACTCTCCCACGGGGTGAGTAATAAACATGTTGTTTCTCAATATACATCTTCTTTTGTGCCGGCTCGAATAAAACGATTAACTCTCGGCATCCAAGTTTTATCGGTATAAAATTCAGAATCAATATTCATGAATTAAGAAAAATGACACATAATTTATTTAGTTTTTGTTTTCTCTTTTAACCTCGTGAAATACTCTTTCGATGCCCGGCGAACATGTGGCGACAGGAGTATTGTTGTAATTACCGTTGGAAATGCCATTAACGCAAAAGAGATGTCAATCAGGCCAATAACATAACGAAGATTTGAAACTGCTCCAACAATTATAATAGCCACAAAAATATAGTTATAAATATTTTGGTATTTCGCTCCTGCCACAAAACCTAGGCATTTAACACCGTAATACGGAAATGCAAACATGGTTGACATGGAGAAAAAAACTACACAAATGGCAAGAATGTATTTGCCAAAAAATGGGATTGCCGAATCGAATGCCTGCGCGGTTAGTGTAATTCCGTCGGCACTGCTGTCTATCCAGGTGTTGGTTATTATAATTGCGAGCGCGGTCATGGTACAAACAACAATTGTGTCGATAATAGGGCCGAGCATGGCAACCAATCCTTCGCGAATTGGTTCGCTTGTTTTGGCCGCACCGTGTGCCATGGGAGCTGTTCCCAATCCAGCCTCATTCGAAAAAGCTGCACGCCGCACACCCACAACAATTATTGCGCCTAGCGAGCCTCCCAACACTGCATCGCCTGTAAAAGCATCGTGCAATATGGTTTTAAAAGCCGGAATAATTTCTGTAACATTCGAAAAAATAATGTACAAAACGGTAACTGTGTATACAATAATCATAAGCGGCACTACTCTTCCGGTTACGTTTCCTATCCGTTTTATTCCACCAATAACAACTATTCCAACCAGAATAGAAATAACTATTCCTGTAATTAAATCGGTTTGAAACGAAGCAGTAAAATTGTTTGGTATTAGCACCACATCGCGAATCATTTGCGTAAGTTGGTTGGCCTGAAAAAGTGGAGAAACGCCAATCATTCCCATAATTGAAAAGAAAATAGCAACAGGTTTCCAGTTTTTCCCGAGTCCTTCGGTTATAAAATACATAGGGCCACCCTGAATTTCTCCGGCCGAATCTTTTCCGCGAAACATAACCGCCAGTGAACAGGTGAAAAACTTGGTACTCACACCCAGCAGTGCCGAAATCCACATCCAGAAAATAGCCCCCGGTCCTCCCATTGTTATTGCCACTGCTACACCACTTACATTTCCCATTCCAACAGTGCCTGCAAGTGCTGTGGAAAGCGCCTGATAGTGGCGCAGTTGCCCCGGTTCGTTTGGGTTGTCGTATTTCCCGGTAAGTATTTGTATTGCATGGCCAAAATGCCGCAGTGGAGCAAGCCTTGAATAAATAAGAAAGTAAAATCCACCGCCAAGCAGCAAAATTAATATTGGTGTGCCCCAAATTCCATCGGAAATTTTAATGATAAGTTCTCCTAAATTATTCAGCATTGAATAAAGGAAATACAATTCGGCTAAAAAAACAAATTAATACATTGTGTAGGGAGTTTGACAGCTTGTAGGAACAGGAGTTTTGATACTATTTCAACTCAATTTTTACAAAAACGGGTAAATGATCTGAAGGGAAACGCTGCTCCTTCGAATTGGTTAAAACTGCATATTTTAAAACTTTTACACCTCCCTGAACAAAAATATAATCAATGCGTTTGTCGAGAGGTGCATTCCATTTAAAACCGTTAAATGTGCCCACTGGGCCGTAAGGTTCTGTTTCCGAAACTTCGCGGCTGTCGTTCATAAACCCTTTTATTAGCTGAATGGGTTCCGAGTCGGGAGTGAGATTAAAATCTCCGGAAAGAATAATTGGCAGTCCGCTATTTTTGCTTATCTCTTTTATTTTGTCGCGAATTAGAAATGCCGATTTTTTACGAGCTTCATTGCCTTTATGATCGAAATGAGTGTTAAAAACCAGAAACTTTTTACCTGTCACTTTCGACTTAAATATTCCCCACGTAACAATACGGTTGCAAGCTGCATCCCAGCCCAAACCAGGTATGTCGCAATTCTCCGACAACCAGAAATGACCATGCTTTTCTAAAATAAACTTCGATTTTTTAAAGAAAATTGGAGCGAATTCTCCCTGTTTTTTACCATCGTCGCGACCAACACCAAACCATTCGAAACCCGGCATCGCTTTTTCAATATCGGTTATTTGCTCGTAAAGGGCTTCCTGCAATCCAAAAATATCGGTTTCATAAAAATTCAACAATCCGGTAACCATTGCACTTCTGTTAGGCCAGGCATTTACACCGTCTGATAAATTACTGTACCTAATATTATAACTCACAATATTAATCTGTTGTGCAATAATAAAGGAAGGGAAAATCGATAAAAAGATAAGAAATAGATGTTTCATAAAACTGATTTGGCTATTTATCCAACGTTTCAGGTTCTGCCATACATGGATTTATTTCGCTTTCATCGCTAAAGTTAGGTGCCGATACTGTTTGTTTGTTCCTATTGTCGTTTTCATCTTTAATAACGGTTTGGCGGTACGTTCCATCTCCCTTAATTACATATGTGTAACAAAAATCGACAATGTCGTCGAAATATCTTGTCATTGGTTCAACAGCCATTTCGTGCCCTGCGCCACAACGGGTGTATAACCAACACGGAACATCCAGTGCTCTTAGTTTTTTCGAAATTGTTAACGAGCCGTTTAATATCAGATATCCCGGACTTCCCTTTTTGCAATAATGATGTGGAGCAGTTCCATAAGGAACAAGTTTGTCGGCTGTGCCGTGAAACAGCAATGAGGGGACAGCCGATTCGTCGTAAATAACTGTTGTATCGGGAATTGCGCCGGCCATACTAATTACTCCGGCATAAGCAACTGGCCCCGAATCGAGACCGTAACAATACGGGGGTTGATAAGCGGTATTCAACACTGTTTCGGCTCCGGCACTGCTGCCTGCTAAAATAATTTTTTGTGGATTGATGGCGAACTGTTCGCGGTGTTCTATCAGAAAAAAAGTGGCATCTTGAACATCTTCAACGGCAGCATAAAATGTGTTTAATTTATCGTTTGCCGGACAATCGCAACCAAAACCTCCCGGTTTATCTTTCCGTGTTAACCGGTACGAAATCGATGCAACCACGTATCCGTAACCTGCAAGTCGGTTGCAAAAGTCCTTTACTCCTTGCATATCTCTTGTTCCTTTACTAAAGCCACCTCCATGAACATAGATAATAGTGGCACGTTTCAACGCCGAATCGTAGTCGGGCATGTATATATCCAAATCGAGGTTCTCTCCGTCTTTGGTTGAATAGGTATACGTTTCGGTAATAATTTCGTCGAATGCCGATGTTGTATAACGATTTTGAGCAAAACCGCTAGTTATCGACAGTAGCAGTACAATAAAAAAAAGAATCTTTATCATAAATATTTTTTCGACGAAGATAATTATAAATGAATAAAAAAAGAAAGTGGAACCCAAAACGAGTTCCACTTTTTTAATAAGACCATAAAAATCCCCTAGTTATTATCTTTATGATACCGATGGAAATCAATTCTTAAACCACAATTGTTGAATAGCTGTGTTTCAGGGACATATAAACTTGTGGAGAATAATTATGTTCCCATTACGGGACGGCTGTTTCGGTTGCGGACAAATGTGCTCAGATTGGGAAAAAAGAGATGCCCAAAATCATCATGTTTCTAACGCTAATAGCCACTATTTTTATAAGTTTGGAAATAATTAAAAAATACCAATACTGAAAACATTAAGTTCTACTTTATTGTTCCTGTCAATTCTCTCTTTTGTAATGCCAACTTGTACATTAGTAACCAACAACTCTAAATTTATTTTTGTTGGATGAATGGAAGTTTGGCTTTGGCAAAAGTAAAATCGACACTTGATAATAATCTTAATTTAAGATACAACGGAAAAGTTATTTTGAAGAATACATCGAAAGAAGATGTTTATACTTTTACCCCTAACGATTTTAAACTTGCTCAACCCACATAGTTTTTGGTTTGAGCATAAAAAGTGAGCAATGCAATTTGAAGGCAACATATATAAAATGAGAACGGAATTGGCCGGGGAAGTAAAATACTTTTTACCGGTAGGCGAAAACAGTATTGATATGAATGCGCTGATTGGCAAAGAGATAACAATGAGTTTTTCGGGGCTAATCAACTGCATATCATGTGGAAAGCGAACGAAAACCTCGTTCAATCAGGGGTTTTGCTATACCTGCCTGCAAACTGCACCCGAAGCTAGCGAAACAGTTATTCGACCGGAACTGTCGAAAGCGCAATTTGGAATTGCGCGCGATATGGAGTGGGCACAAAAGCACGACCTTGCCGACCACTATGTTTATCTCGCAGTTTCAAGCGAAACAAAAGTTGGAGTTACTCGAGCATCGCAAATACCTACCCGCTGGATTGACCAAGGGGCAAGTTTTGCTATTCTTTTGGCAAAAACGCCAAACCGGCACATTGCCGGAGTTATCGAGGTTCTTCTGAAAAACCATTTCACCGACAAAACAAACTGGCGGGCCATGCTAAAAAACGAAGTGGCACAAAATATTGATCTTAAAGCAGAAAAGGAGCGAGCAGTTCAGCTACTTCCGGCAGAGTTGAGAAAATACATAGTTTCCGACAATAAAATTACCGAGATTAACTATCCTGCTCTTCAGTTTCCGCAAAAAATAAAAAGTGCAGGATTCGATAAAACTCCTGAAATAAAAGGAGTTCTTAAAGGAATAAAAGGGCAATATCTTCTTTTCGAAAACGATGTGGTTCTTAACATTCGAAAACATAACGGCTACTTTTTGAAGATCTCATATACTCAACCTGATTAGCTTTTTGGGGCTGGATATACATTGGAATTATGTATGAGAATATTTTTTGTCAAGGTAATCAATTCGAGCAAAGTTGTAGTAATGCCCAATGTTGATAAGTTGAGACTTAATAAGTTGATGGAAATTACTAATTGTAATACTTTTGAAGAAATCAAATAAAAAGGAATGAATGGAAATAAAAACAGATATATTTTTAGGAGACAGTAAGGAGATTTTAAAAACTATTCCGGATAATTCTGTCGATTTAATTATAACATCTCCACCTTATGCCGATCAAAGGAAAAACAGTTATGGAGGCATAAAACATAATGAATATGTAAATTGGTTTCTTCCAATATCAGAACAATTATTAAGAGTTCTAAAACCTACTGGGACTTTTATTCTAAATATCAAAGAGAAAGTTGTTAATGGAGAGCGAAGTACATATGTAATGGAACTAATAATTGAAATGAGGAAGCAAGGTTGGTTATGGACAGAGGAATTTATTTGGCATAAAAAGAATAGTTATCCTGGTAAATGGCCAAATAGATTCCGTGATTCGTGGGAAAGATTGATACAGTTCAATAAAAATAAAAAGTTTAATATGTATCAAGAAGAGGTTATGGTTCCTATGGGTGATTGGGCAAAAAACAGACTTAAAAACCTTAGCGATACTGATAAAAAGCGAGACGAATCAAAGGTTGGAAGTGGATTTGGTAAAAATATCTCAAATTGGTTAACAAGAGACAAAGCATATCCAACTAATGTTTTACACTTAGCAACTGAATGTAACAATAAAAAACATAGTGCTGCTTTTCCCGAAAACCTTCCGGAATGGTTTATTAAGTTATTTACTAAATCTGGTGATACTGTTTTAGACCCTTTTATGGGCTCTGGAACAACAAATATAGTTTCTCAGAGAATGAATAGAAATTCAATAGGTATTGAAATAAATGAAGATTATTACAATATGGTTGAGGGTATAATTAATTCTTCTAAATATGTTTTATTTGAACAAAAAGAAAAATATGGGAACATTAAAGAAACACGACATACAACGGTACGTTGAAAATAATATTGGAACTTTTCACGAAAAAAGAATTGCAAGTCTTGATAATTTAAAATTATCAAAAATTTTAAAAAGAAAAAACCCATATTTATTTAAAGCAAAATATGTTTTAACAATACTCCGTTATAATCTCAAGCGGCAATAGTACCAAAATACAATAGTTTGTCCAATCTCTTTTTATTTTTAGCAGAGTATGGGTTAATCCCGAACACGTCAAAAAAACGGTTCATCAGTAATGTGTTGTGGTTCATGGTCTTTATATC
>WGCT01000350.1 GCA_015493625.1 Draconibacterium sp.
TTCGAAAACAGTGTAGTTGGTTGCCGAGTTTTCGTAAACAAAATAGCGTGCCTGATGTGTTGAATCGGGTACCGAAAATACGCTAAACTCTCTTCCGCTTTTTATTCTTCGTACATCGAAAACCGATTTCGATTTACGGGCAATTTTGTCAATTGTTCCCATCGAAATTCCGCGCGCATTTAAAATCTGACTAAGGTATTGATTCGATTTAACAACACCTGTTTCAATTAAAAAAGAGTCAACCGGAAGGCCATATTTATACTCTCTGTTTTTTACAACAACAGTGTCTATTTTAAGCTCATCCGCCTCTTTCTTCTCTCTCTTTTTTTTATTCTGACAAGAATAAGACGAGGCAATTATTCCCCCAAAAACCATCCCTGCAACAATCAGCTTAATGTATTTTCTCATCTGTATTTTTTATAGTGGGCAAAAGTATAAAAACTAATTTAACGTTGAATTAGTATTTTTAAAAGAGTAATATTTTAATGAAGTTGTTTAAAGTCAATTTGAATCAATATGTCGCCCTCGAAAATCCTCTTAAACTTTAAACAACTTCAATCTGGAGAAGACAAAGTTAAATCGAAAATCTACGGCACAATAGAAAAGTATATTGACAAACTGATTGCACGCGACAAAAACTACCAGTGAGGTTACAGTTTTATTTTATCAAATCCTTCACCATAAACACCCATAACACTTCCCATAGAGATAAATGCATTGGGGTCGATCTCCTTAATTTTCCGGAAAATAGCTGACGTTTCTTTTTTACGTACTACCGACATTATCACTTTTGTCTCTTTTTTCGAATACCATCCCGAGCCATCTATAAGAGTAACTCCACGCGTAACTTTCGTATTAATAAATTCGGCAATCTCCTTATAATTTTTCGAAACAATAAACATTTGGGCCGAACGATTTGCCCCACTTAAAAACGAATCGACCGTGTACGAAACCACCCACATTACAACATATCCGTAAACCAGTTTTTCGGGCGACCTGAATACAAAATACGAAGAAGCCACAATTACCACATCGCAAAGCATAATAACCCGCCCCGGACTCACATTCCGGTATTTGTTCACAATCATTGCAAAAATATCGGTACCACCTGTACTCCCTCCGCGCGAAAAAACAATGCCCAGGCCAACACCGGCGGCCATACCGCCAAGCACAGCCGAAAGAAAAGTATCGTTAACAACCGGCTCTTTAAATACATCGCTTAAAAGAGCAAAAAACGCAGTTAAAACAGCAATGCTGAAAATTGTTTTTACACCAAAATTGGCCCCCAAAATTTTTATTGCCACCAAAACCAATACTATATTAATTACCAGAAATGAAATACTTACCGGTATTTTTGTTGCATAAAAAATAACAGCTGCCACACCACTTATTCCTCCACCGGTTATTTCAGCCGGAATAAGAAAAAGCAACCACCCTAAAGAGAACAATAAAAGGCCAAAAGTTATTATAGAATAATCTTTTACAATCCCTGCTATTCTGCTATTTCCCGACATCATTTCTGTAAACATCTTCTTAATAATTAATGCGTTTATTTTTTGCGCAAATGAACAAACCGTATTCGACATATTTAGTGATGTTTATCAGTATTTTTCGAGTTAACAATTTCTTAATTTCTTTAGCTATAATTTCAACTTATTTCTCTTAAACCATTGCACCACAACCCGTTTCTTTAAAACAATACAATTGGCTGGTTATTTTTAAGTGAAATTGTGTTCGTAACGCCCAATAATTTCAAGCCAAAACAAAACCATTTTCTAAATTTGCGGCAATTGAACAGATTCAAATATGCTAATAGATACGCACTCACATATTTATTCCGACGATTTTAGCTCCGACCTCGACGAGGTTGTTCAGAATGCGTATAATAATGGCGTAAAAAAAATTATACTTCCCAATATCGACAGTGGTTCTATAAAACGGTTAATCGACCTAAGCAATTCATATCCACACATTTGCTACCCATTAATGGGTTTGCATCCAACATCGGTTGATGCCGATTATAAAGAGGAGTTGCAAGCTATGGAATATTGGCTCGACAAACAAAAAATATACGGAATTGGAGAAATTGGTATTGATTTACATTGGGAAACAGAATTTATTAACGAACAAAAAGAGGCATTTCGACACCAGATTAAGCTGGCAAAAACAAATTCGCTTCCGGTAGTTATTCATGTTCGCAATTCATTTAACGAAGTTTATTCGATTATAAAAGAGGAGCAAGACGGCTCTTTAGAAGGTGTTTTTCATTGTTTTACAGGAAATACCGAAGAAGCAAAAAAAATAATCGACCAGGGGTTTTTACTTGGAATTGGAGGAGTACTTACGTTTAAAAACAGCAATTTGGGTGAAATCCTCCAAAATGTAGACCTGAAACATCTGGTTCTAGAAACCGACTCTCCCTATTTAGCTCCCGTTCCTAAACGCGGACGACGAAACGAAAGTTCGTTTTTGGTTTACATTGCACAAAAATTAGCCGAAGTTTACCATGTTCCGGTTGAAGAAGTTGCAGAAATAACCACCGCAAATGCACGTAATCTGTTTCGAATTTAATAAATTGCGCTTTCATTTTTAGAAATTGCACAGCAATGAATAAAAAAAGGAGACCTTCTATTCTTATTATTTACACCGGAGGCACCATTGGAATGGTACAACGTCCGCAAACAGGAACACTGGCTCCGGTTAAGTTTGAACAAATTTTACAAGAAGTTCCCGAACTCAACAAATTTAATTTCAATATAAAAACCGATGTATTAAATCCGGTAATCGACTCTTCGAATATGAGTCCTGCGCGCTGGGTGAAAATTGCAAAAAAAATTGAACGGCGTTATAACGAATTCGACGGATTTGTTGTTTTACACGGAACAGATACAATGGCATATACCGCTTCGGCATTAAGTTTTATGTTCGACAATTTAGACAAACCAATTGTTTTTACAGGCTCTCAATTACCCATTGGAATGTTACGTACCGACGGGAAAGAGAACCTTATAACTTCGGTTGAAATTGCGGCAGCACAACAAAACGGAAAAAGTATTGTGCCGGAAGTATGCATTTATTTCGATTCGAAACTCTACCGTGGGAACCGCACAGTGAAACGCGATTCGGAACTGTTTAGTGCATTCCGCTCGGTTAATTATCCGGCACTCGCCGTTGCCGGGGTCGATATAAAATACAGTTCCGAATTTATTTTTCACCCTAATAGCAATGGAATTCTGAAAGTAAATACTCGATTCAACGACAATGTTGTTATTTTAAAAATGTTCCCCGGAATGAGTCAAAATGTATTTCATTCAATTTTATCAATTCCAAACTTAAAAGGGATTATATTAGAAACATTTGGGTCGGGAAATGTTCCCACATTACGATGGCTGGTAAATGCAATAAAACGAGCAATTAAGAAAGGAATAATTGTTTTAAACATTACGCAATGCGAAGGTGGCCGTGTAATTATGGGACAATACGAGACCAGTATGGAAC
>WGCT01000351.1 GCA_015493625.1 Draconibacterium sp.
TTACAAGACAATTTCAATTTAAAGTTTCCTCAACAAAACCATTGGATTGGACAGGGACTCGACACCAGTGAAATTTTCAATGCAAAAAGAAATATACCGCTTTCAATTTATAGCCATATTTTACCAAATTACATAGCAGAGAATCATGTTATTTTTGAAGATAAAGTGATTCGCTTCGATTCTTTATTTACCATTACTAACGAAACTAATCTAAACAAAATTAATGCTGTTGAGGAGCTATTCGAAGATTACTCTTTTTTAAATAACTATGTTTGTGTCGAGAACAAAATCTGGCCTGAATAGTAATAAATAACACATCAATAAAATATTATGAGCGATTTGTATCCAATAAAATTTAAACCCATTTACCTCGATAAAATTTGGGGTGGTAACCGCATTAAAACGGTATTGAACAAAGATTTTGGGCAACTGCCAAATTGTGGGGAAAGCTGGGAAATATCGGGTGTCGAAGGAAACGTATCGATTGTTGACAATGGTTTTCTTGCAGGAAATAGTTTGCAGGAGCTTGTAGAAATTTATATGGGCGACCTTGTTGGCGACGAAATTTACAAGAAATTTGGCGACGAATTTCCTTTGCTAATTAAATTTATCGATGCCCAGCAAGACCTCTCTATTCAGGTTCACCCCAACGATGAGTTATCGAAAAAACGCCATAATGCTTACGGGAAAACCGAAATGTGGTACATTATTGATGCCGATGAAAATGCATTAATCAATTCGGGGTTTAACGGCGAAGTAACGAAAGAAAAGTATTTAAAACATGCTGAAAACGGAACGCTTACCGAGTTACTTCATTACGACAAGGTAAAACCGGGCGATGTGTTTTTTATTCCGGCAGGTCGTGTTCATGCAATTGGAAAAGGAATTTTGGTTGCCGAAATTCAGCAAACATCAGATGTTACCTACCGTATTTTCGACTACAACCGAAAAGACGACAAAGGCAATTTGCGCGAGTTGCATACCGAACTTGCCATCGATGCCATCGACTTTTCGTACCTCGACGAGTATAAAACAAAATACAGTGTTGAGCGAAACAAATCGACTGAAATTGTTAGTTGTAACTATTTTACAACCAATATTCTCGAATTCGATACCCGCATCGAAAAAGATTATTTTCAGCTCGATTCATTTGTTATTTACATCTGTTTAGAAGGCGATTTCGAAATTGAATATGACGAAAAAACAGTACCGATTTCGAAAGGCGAAACCGTATTAATCCCGGCTAGTTTAGATGCTTATCAGCTGAATCCTCTTTCGGAAAAAGTAAAAATGCTCGAAGTTTATATTAAATAATGCAGGCGAATATTCACGAAATTTAGTAATTTAAACACCTCATTAATTCTAACTGTCTCTGAATGGAAATTAAAGATGCCCGTTTTATTGTAAGCAATACAAACGTAGAAAAATGTCCGAAACCCGACCGTCCTGAATATGCTTTTATTGGTCGCTCAAACGTTGGAAAATCGTCGTTAATAAATATGCTAACCAATAAAAAGTCGTTGGCAAAAACGTCGGGGAGGCCAGGGAAAACACAATTAATTAACCATTTTCTTATAAACAACGAATGGTATTTGGTCGATTTGCCCGGATATGGATATGCTAAAGTTCCTAAAAAAGAACGAGTAAAGTGGGAGCAATTTCTAAAACGGTATATTCTGAAACGAGAAAATCTATACTGTCTGTTTGTGTTAATCGACTCGCGCCACCCGGCACAACAAGTCGATTTAAAGTTTATGGAGTGGCTCGGAATCAGCGAAGTACCTTTTTCAATTGTCTTCACAAAAACCGATAAGCTAAAACCCGAGGAGCTGGAGCAAAATTTAAAAGCTTACGAAGAGAAACTTTTTGAAACATGGGAAACCATGCCGGGTTATTTCGTTTCGTCGTCGGAAACAGGTGCTGGCAAAGACGAAATACTCGAGTTTATTGAAAATATCAATCATCCCGAAAAACAGTTGGAATAAAAATATAGTGTTGAATTATTAAATGTAAAGATTAACTTTGCATAAATCCAAATTAAACTAACAATTATTGAAATGGGGTCGAAAAGTCACACTTTAAAAATTTTTACGGGACGTACAACCCGGTTACTAACAGAAAAAATATGCGATAGTCTGGGTGTCGACCTTGGAAAATCGTCGTGTCCGGTATTTGCCGACGGAGAATTTGAACCATGCTACGAAGAGACAATTCGTGGAGCTCATGTTTTTATCGTTCAGTCAACCCCACCGTCGGCCGATAATTTACTCGAACTTTTATTAATGATTGATGCGGCAAAACGGGCAAGTGCCTACAAAGTAATTGCCGTAATACCCTATTTTGGATATGCCCGCCAAGACCGAAAAGACAAGCCACGCGTTTCAATCGGAGCTAAACTTGTTTCCGATTTAATTTCAGTGGCCGGAGTAGACAGGGTAATTACAATGGATTTACATGCCGATCAGATTCAGGGATTTTTTAATGTTCCGGTCGATCATTTATATGCTTCGGCACATTTTATTCCATACATCGAAAAAATGGGACTTGAAGATATTGTTATTGCTTCGCCCGATGTTGGCGGAACAAAACGTGCCAACACTTATGCCAAAATGCTTGAAACCGAAATGGTAATTTGCCACAAAACAAGAGCCCGGGCAAACGAAGTAGGAACAATGACCGTTATTGGCGATGTAAAAGGGAAAGATGTAATATTGGTTGATGATATGATTGATACTGCCGGAACAATTACAAAAGCAGCTAACCTGATGATTGAGGCAGGGGCAAAAAGTGTAAGAGCCTTTGCTGCACATGGCGTTCTCTCGGGACCGGCAATTGAGCGGATAAAAAATTCAGCTCTCGAAGAGGTCTATTTTACCGACTCAATTCATAAGAATGTTACCTGCGAGAAAATAAAATACATTACCATTGCCGATGCTTTTAGCGAAGCCATCAGACGAGTTTATAAAAACCAATCAATTAGCTCGTTATATTATCGGTAGAGGAATTTAAATGATACAACGGTAAAACTTTTTACAAAAGCTAAACTATTGTAAAGAGGTTAATTTATTTGGTTGAAACCCTCGGTATTCTAAATCCATTAATGTATATTTGCACCGCTTTTTCAGTAAGCAAGCAAGTTAGTTATGCATGCTGTTTGTCCTGCCTCACGGCGGGAAGGGCTGAGTACCATAATTATTAACGTAAATTATTAAAAATGAAGACAGTAGTTATTAAAGGTCAAAAAAGAGAGACCGTTGGAAAAAAAGAGGCGAAAAAACTTCGCGCACAAGAAATTGTTCCTGCCGTTTTATACGGAGGAGAAGAACCTATCCATTTTGCCGTTCCGTTTAGCGAATTAAGGCATTTGGTTTACACTCCAAGTGTGTTCCTGATTGACCTCGATATTGACGGAACAATCTATCCGGCAATGATGCAAGATATTCAATGGCATCCGGTTAACGAGCAAGTTTTACACGTCGATTTTCTGAAAATTACCGACGACAAACCAATAAAAATTGAAGTTCCTGTTGCAGTTTCAGGATTGGCAAAAGGAATTAAACAGGGGGGGAAATTAAGTAAAAACCTTCGCCGACTTAAAGTAAAAGCATTGGCGAAAGACCTACCCGATACAATCGATATTGATGTTACCGATGTAGCTCTTGGACAGAGTATTAAAGTTGTCGACATAAATATCGATAATGTTGAAATTTTAGATACCAAATCGAATGTAATTGTTGCCGTAACAATAACAAGAGCTGCTAAATCTGCCGGAGATTTGGGTGAAGAAGGTGAAGAGGGAGAAGAAGGAACTGAAGGAGCTGAAACTGAAGCTAAAACTGAAGAATAAACTTTAAATACAATTCTGTGAAGTATTTAATTGCCGGTCTCGGTAATATCGGACCAGAATATAAAAATACTCGCCATAATATTGGCTTTAAAATATTGGATGCTCTTGCCGGAGCGTCCAATATTAGTTTTAACGACAAACGCTACGGATTTGTTGCTGAATACAAATATAAGGCGCGTACCTTTATCTTGTTAAAGCCAACTACTTACATGAATCTTAGCGGCCGGGCAGTAAATTACTGGCTGCAAAAAGAGAAAATTCCAATTCAAAATCTTTTGGTTTTGGTCGACGATATTGCTCTGCCTTTCGGAACAATTCGGGTTCGTGCTAAAGGTGGCGATGGCGGACACAACGGACTGGGAAATATAAATCAGGTTCTGGGACGGAACGATTATGCGCGTTTACGTTTTGGTATCGGCGACCATTATCATAAAGGTTTTCAGGTCGACTATGTTTTAAGCGACTGGACGAACGAAGAGGAGAAAGAACTTCCATTTAAAATTGATACTTGTATTGAAATTATTAAAAGTTTCGGAACAATTGGTACTGAACGAACAATGAATTTTTTCAATAAAAAAAAGTAGATGACCGAAAATGTAAGAGTAGACAAATGGTTGTGGGCGGTACGGATTTTTAAAACCCGGAGTTTGGCTGCCGAAGCATGTAAAAAAGGGCATGTTCTGCTCGGAGACACTGCACTGAAACCTTCTCGCACTATTTCTGTTGGAAACATTTTAAAAGTTCGTAAAGCACCAATAACACGCAGTTTTAAGGTTCTGGCCTTAACAGGAAAACGGATGTCGGCAAAATTGGCTGTCGATTTTGTTGAAGATGTTACCCCGCCCGAAGAGACCGAGATTCTGGATATTCAAAAGAATATGCGTTGGATTGCCCGCGACCGGGGAACAGGACGCCCTACAAAAAAAGATCGTCGCGAACTCGACGACTTTTTTGAGGCTTAATAGTTCTCTGCTTCTTTTTAATAAAACCATTCAATTTTAAATGAAAAATATTATGCTGGCTGCACAACAAAAACGAAAAGAAAATATTGCTGAATATATTTTGTATCTCTATCAGGTAGAAGATTTAATTCGTGCTTTTCAATTCAATATAAATTTAATTGAAGCGAAGTTAGTTTCGAATTACAAAACTGACGAAAAGACAACCGAAGAGATTAAAAACTGGTACAACAATTTGGTTGTTATGATGGAAAAAGAGGGGATAAAAGAGAAAGGGCATTTGCAATTTCTAACCAACTTAATTGGCGATATCAACGAATTTCATATTCAACTTATGAATGCCGGAAGGGAAACAAATTACATTCACACTTTTAAAATAACAGCCGGCCTACTCAACGAACTGAAACAGAAAAATAAAAACGCTCAAAACGATATTCAACTTGGGCTCGACACCATTTATGGTTTTCTTTTGCTGAAAATTAAAAAAGTTGCAATATCGCCCGAAACAGAAAATGCTGTAAAGCAACTTAGTAAGTGGTTGGGTAGTTTGTCGGAGTTGTATAAAAAGTTCGAAGCAGGAGATTTAGAGCTCTGATAATCTGTTTGCCCGGTTAAAAAAGTGTTTCGAGTCGCCCCATTCGTCGTACCCAATTTCGCTTCCGGCCAGTTCAACCCGTGCTTCTAAACAGTTTTTGCACAACTCTTTGTCTTCGTCTAAACAAGGTTTATCTTCGTACAGTTGATACTCTCTCCGATAATTGCACGGAGTAATATTTGGCATAATAATATTTGCCCCTACCGCCAGTGCTTTTTCGCGCCCCGCCGGGTCGATGGCTTGTAAAGCAGTTGCAGCAGCAATATTAATGTCGGGCATTAACAAGCGTAAAACAGCAATCATATTCAGGGTTAAGTCGAATCGCTCCTGCTTTGGTTTTAGTAAATTCCGGGAGTTGTAAAGTGGAGTGTCTTCGTGTTCAATATACGGTCCCATTCCGCACATATCAATATCGAGCTCCTTAAAAAAGAGAAGGTCGTTGGCTAAATCGTCGTAGGTTTGAAACGGTAATCCAATCATAACGCCGGTTCCAACCTGGTAGCCGGTTGCCTTTAAATTGTGCAGGGCTTCAACCCTTTTTTCGAAAGAGTGAACTCTGTTTTTGGGGTGAATTTTATAATAGAGTTCTCTGCTCGACGACTCAATTCGAAGCAAGTAACGGTGTGCGCCACTCTCTTTCCAGCGGATATAGGTTTCGCGCGACTGCTCGCCACAACTTAATGTAATCCCCAGTTCATTGTTCGAAAGTTGCTTAATCTTTTTCAGAAGTTTATCGATACGCTTTGTAAATGCCGGCGACTCAATTTCGCCCGACTGTAACACCACCGAAGCAAAACGATTCTCCCACGCAAAACGGCACGACTCCAGAATTTCATCGTCGGTAGCATTATAACGAATCACATTCTTATTGCTTTTTCTTATGCCACAGTATAAACAATCTTTTTCACAAACATTCGAAAATTCAATTAAACCCCTGAAATATACTTTGTTCCCAACAACCCTGTTCTTTGTTTTTTGCGACTCTTTTAAAAGGCCAACTCTTTCGTCTCCTTTTGTTTGCAATAGTTGTATAATCTTTTGTTTGTCCAACTTAAATGAATTTGAAAAATAGAAGCAATGCCTTTCAATCCTACAAAAGTAGACATTTTTAACCTTAAGTTGTGTCAAATGTTTAATCATTTCAAGCAGGTTACGGTTAATATTGAGTGTACTATTTTTGGTTAGATGTGAAATTGATTTAGCTAAGACAAATTAATCTCAATAAAAAGTAATATTTTTAGCAAGAATAAAATAGAACTTACATTATATGAAAATAATATCGGTGGTAGGCGCGAGGCCAAATTTTATGAAAATAGCACCCTTTATTAAAGCTATTGAAACGAGTAATAAAAGTAATACTGGGGAAAAAATATCGCACATTCTTGTTCATACGGGTCAACATTACGACGACCGCATGTCGAAAGCATTTTTTAAGTCGTTGGGAATTCCGGCTGCCGATATAAATTTGGGTATTGGTTCGGGAAGTCATGCCGAACAGGTTGGAAAAACAATGATGGCAATTGAGAAAGTTCTGGTGGCTGAAAAACCCGACTGGGTAGTTGTTGTTGGCGATGTAAATGCAACATTAGCCTGCTCGGTTTCAGCAAAAAAACTGCACATAAAAGTTTGCCATATCGAAGCAGGGCTGCGTAGCGGAGACGAACGAATGCCCGAAGAAATTAACAGGCTTGTAACCGATAGACTGTCCGATTTGCTTTTAACTCCCGATACGCTCTCTGTTGCAAATTTAAAAGCTGAAGGTGTGCCCGATTCGAAAATAAAGTTTGTGGGAAATATTATGATTGACACATTGGAGGCAAATCGCGAAAAGGCAAAAGCTTTCGACATTGCCGGTATTATTAACGAAAATGCACTGCAAAACGAACAAAACAAACCAATTGATACTAAAAATGGATATGCAGTTCTCACCTTACACCGTCCGTCGAATGTTGACAAGAAAGAAGTTCTGGAGCCAATTATTGATTTTCTTACAAGTGAAGTTGCCCGCGATATGCCCATGATTTGGCCCATTCATCCAAGAACTCAAAAAATGCTTCAACAGTTTAATCTTTGGGAAAAGGCAGTTGCCTGTCAGCAATTGGTTCTTTTGCACCCCATTGGCTACCACGAAATGTTACGTTTAAATATGAACGCTACTATTATGCTTACCGACAGTGGCGGTTTGCAAGAGGAGTGTTGTGTGCTTGGAACGCCTTGCCTTACCTTGAGGTGGAATACCGAACGCCCGGTTACACTAAAAGAACATGGCGGTGCCAGTGTTTTAGTTGGAAATAATATTTCGCGCATTCGCGAAGAATACAACATTGCATTAAATGTTGGCCGTGTTCCGCAACGCCCCGAACAATGGGACGGGCAAACTGCCGGCCGCTGTGTAAAAGCCATTTTAGATTTTCCCTCATAGTATAAAAAAAGCCCCGGCCTATAAAAACCGGAGCTTTAATCTTACAAAGAATGAAAAAAGTAATTTATTCTTCTTCTTGTTCTTTTGCATATGCTTTCAACAGTTCATCCTGAACATCGGCAGGAACTTTCTCGTACCCATCGTAAGCCATACGAAATACGCCTCTACCACCGGTAATAGAACTTAACGATGTGGTGTATTTGTTCATCTCTTTAAGCGGAACTTTTGCTGTAATTTTTTCCAATCCTTTTTCAGAGCCCATTCCCATAATCATGGCGCGACGGCCCTGCAAGTCGCTCATTACATCTCCCATCCTGTCGGAAGGAGTCCACACTTCGAGGTCGTAAATTGGCTCTAAAATTTTAGCTCCGGCATTTTTAAAAGCCATACTAAAAGCGTTTCTTCCTGCCAGTTTAAACGAAATCTCGTTAGAGTCGACCGGGTGCATTTTCCCGTCGTAAATATAAACGCGAATGTCGCGGGCATACGAACCGGTAAGTGGTCCTTCCTCCATTTTTTCCATAATTCCTTTCAGAATTGCAGGAAGGAAACGAGCATCGATAGACCCACCAACAATACTATTTACAAACACCAGTTTACCACCCCACGGAAGTTCGTGTTCCTGAACATCGCGAATGGCAAGTTTTTGCTCTTTATCGCCAAATTTGAACATTTTTTTCGGTTCCGAACCTTCGGTATAAGGTTCAATAATCATATGTACTTCACCAAACTGACCGGCACCGCCTGACTGTTTTTTATGACGGTAATCGGCCTGTGCCGATTTTGTAATTGTTTCGCGATAAGGAATTTTAGGCGTAAGGAAATTAACCTCAATTTTATAAATATGGTCGAAATACCATTTTAAAATATTCATGTGATATTCGCCCTGCCCATGAACCAGCAGCTGTTTTAACTCTTTCGAGTATTCAATAATATAAGTTGGGTCTTCGTATTTTATTTTGTTGAGTACTTCACCCACTTTCTCATCGTCCGAGTCGTTGACCGCTTTCATGGCAACTGTATGACGCGGTTCGGGAAAAACAATTTCGGCAAACTTTACATCGGCCTCTTTTGTACTTAATGTTTGATTGTATTTTGTGTCTTTAAGTTTTACGGTGCAACCCAAATCTCCGGCAACCAGTTTATCAACTTTCTCACGATTTTTACCGGCCGAAACAAATACCTGCGACAAACGCTCTTTATTTCCGGTAGTTGTATTTATTAAATCGAGTCCTTCGGTAATTGTTCCCGACATAACTTTAAAATAGGTAATTTCGCCTACATGCGATTCTACCGAAGTTTTATAAACAAAAATACTTGCCGGTTCCGAAGCATCCATTTTAACTTCCTTCCCACTTACAATTTCGGTTAATGCTTTTTCGTGAGGGGCGGGAGAAATGTTGGTAATGAATTCCATTAAACGTCCTACGCCAATATTTTTCTTTGCTCCGGTACAAAACACAGGGAAAAGTCCACGCTCCAGCATTCCCAATTTTATACCTTTACGCATTTCGTCTTCGGTAAGCGTTCCTTTATCGAAATAGAGTTCCATTAATGCCTCTTCATTTTCTGCTGCCATTTCAACCAACTCGTTGTGCAGTTCAGCTGCTTTCTCTTTTTCCGAATCGGGGATATCTAAAATTTCAGGTTTTTTACCATCGGCACCGTACTTATACATTTTCATCTTTAAAACATCGATGATTGCAGAAAAAGAGGGGCCGGCATCAACCGGATATTGAATGACGGTAACCTTATTTCCAAAAGAAGTTTTGCACTGATCGAGTGCCGACTCGAAATTTGAGTTATCGTGGTCGAGCTGATTAAAAACAAAAATCAGCGGTGTGTCGGCGTGTTCTGCCTGCCTGCCGGCAGCTTCTGTTCCGGCTTCAACTCCGGTGGTAGAATTAATGGTAATTAAACTCAGCGCCGTAACGTGCAACGAAGAGACTACATTTCCGCAAAGATCATCCATTCCGGGTGTATCCAGAATGTTTATTTTTTTACCGTTGTATTCAGTGTATAACAACGTAGAATACACCGAGTTGCCATAATCTTGCTCGATTTCTGAATAGTCAGATACCGTATTTTTTGCGGTTACCTCACCTCTACGATTTATAACTCCACCCTCAAAAAGCATAGCTTCTGCAAGGGTGGTTTTCCCACTGCCAGCATTACCGATTAAAGCAATGTTTCGGATTTCTTCCGTTTTATAAACTTTCATCTCGTTATAATTTTAAGTCTGTCTCTTATACACATCTGAC
>WGCT01000352.1 GCA_015493625.1 Draconibacterium sp.
CTTACAAGTCCCTTGCGGTTTAAAGCTTATATTTTGACTGACTTGGAAAGATCTGATTGGCATACTGGCCGCTTCTTTCGCCAGTTCCTTCAATTCGGGGATACCGTTCCAATTCATTGCCATATTGGACTGGCCCGAAGCTATCCAAACTTCACCTACCAAGACATCTCGCAATGTTTTTTTATCAGCCCCTATCTGGATATCCATGATATAGGGGCCTCCGGCTTTTAGTGCAGGGAGTTTGACTATCCATTTACCATCGGCTCCGGTTTTGCCTTTGGCTCTATTCCCTGCGATACTAACCGTAACTACAGAGTTTTTTGTTGCCCATCCCCACACCGAGATCGGCATTTCCCGCTGCAGAACCATGTGGTCAGTAAAGGGTGAGCCCATTTTTATTTCTGCAAAAACAGAAGTGGTTGCCAATAATAAAATTATCAATACATAAATTTTCGTTTTCATGTTTCTTTTATTTTTTGTTATAAATGCACTTTCATCGTATTCTTATTTCATCATCTCCATTAATTTCGTTCTCAGTTCAACCACCTTTTCGGGATACTTTTGAGCAACATTTTCCAACTGTTGCGGGTCGGCCGAGAGATTAAACAGTTCAACCGGTAGATTATGTGGAATTACACCTCTTTCTTTTCTGAACCACTCGGGCTCAATATTGTCCATTCCGGTAGGTGCATCAATAAAAACCCAATTGTTATCTCTTATTGCCATAACCCCTTTATGCGTATGGTAAATAATAGACACCCTGTCTGTTTTTGCATCCGGATTTGAAATAAGTTTCAGGAAACTAAAACTGTCTTCAGCCGTATTTTCATCCTTTTTATAGTTGAAATAATCGGCAAAAGTGGCAAATATATCAGTGAGGCAAACCGGTTCTTTAACCCATTTGTTTGTTGCCGATTTTCCAGGCCAACGAATAATAAACGGCACGCGTGTACCACCTTCCCATGCATCGCGCTTTGCCCCGCGGATATTACCATTGCTATAATGCCTATACTCTTTTATCCGGTTATAACTGGTGCCTTCGGCTCCATTATCGGATGAAAACATAACGATTGTATTCTATTATTAATAATGGCTTAATAAAAATATAAGCCGGCAGGGTTTACTCTATTTTGCCCAAATAATGAAATGGGCAAGACAAAAAGAGAAATTACAAATCTTACAATAATAATTTTCATGCAAATAGTTTTTTTACAGTATCTCAAAAAAGTATTTAAATGGTCCGGTTAAGTATCCACTCTTTCAAAACGGGATTAGCTCCGTGAGCACCGGTAATATTCAACCGGAAATAACGTCCGGTAACCGGGGCAAAACTTTCGGAATGGCCACTGCCTCCTGTTTTGCTCTTTAATACCGTTTGCCACTTATCTCCTATTTTCACCTGTAACTCGAATGGTTGAGAATGGTCACCGTAATGGTGTCCTTCAACAAGTGTAATATTTTCAATGCTAATTTCTTCTTCCAAATCAACTTCCACCCAACCTGCTTTTTCTCCTTTTGCAGGGCTCCATTTACTGTTTGGGTCTCCATCGAAAAGATTATCAACCAAAGTACCTTCGGCAACAGAAGACGCTTTCCCGGTTTTTCCGGCTGTCGGTATTGGCAAAACATTAGCCTGTCCTTCAAACTCCAAAACCACGATAGAAATTACAGAGTCGGGAGCTTGTTCAGGTACTGAAATTTCAATACGGTTTTTATCTTGTGTAACTTTTAATTTTTCTTTTGGAGCAGATAAAAGATATGCTTTAACTGCCCTGTTTTTTAGTGGGAGTTTCAATACTCCGTCTGCAGGCCAAACGGTAACATGCAAGTAGAGTTTTTGCCCTTTTAAAGTAGCCCTGCCAAAAGGGAGGTAAGAAAACGGGCTGGCATGTGTTCCGTAAATTGCTTCACTGTTTACTTTCATCCAATCGCCAATATACTTTAACCGTTCGATGCTTGCTTGTGGAAATTCTCCCAGAGAAGTTGGGCCGATATTCAGTAAAAAATTACCTCCTTTACTTACAATTTCAGATAGTTTCAAAAGCAGGTCATTAGCCGATTTCCAATTATCGTCATACGATTTATAGCCCCAAGTATCGTTCATTGTCATACAAACTTCCCAGTTGCGCCCCGGGAAACCTGTTGCGGGAATAAATTGTTCCGGGGTTTCGATGTCGCCACCAAATTTTTCACCAAGCCGGTTATTTGTAATCAGGTTGGGATAATCTTTAATAATTTCTGCAAATTTAGCCGACCTTTCATCGGTCATATCGGTTGGTGTATCCCACCACAAAATATCAACATCTCCATAATTGGTAAGAATTTCTTTTACCTGCGGAATGGCAATTTCATCGATATATTTATCCATGTCGCCCAACTGGTTAGGATCCCAGTGGCCGCCGTGCTCTTTTGCCCATTTGTCTATTTTTGCTGAATCGGGGTTTGCCCACCCCTGGGTTGTGTTCCTGAATGCCGCTGCACCTCCCGGGTGGTTCCAGTCTTGTGCCTGCGAATAATAAAACCCAAGCCGAATACCTTCTCTGTGGCAGGCTTCTGACAATGGTTTCAGGAGGTCTTTTCCATAAGGTGTAGCATCCACCATATCCCATTTGGTGACTTTCGAATCGAACAGTGCAAAACCATCGTGGTGCTTCGAGGTTATTACGATGTATTTCATTCCGGCATCTTTTGCCATTTTCACCCAGGCTTCAGGGTTATAATTTACAGGATTAAACTCTTTGGCAAATTTCTGATATTCTGCCATGGGGATTTTTCCCCTGTTCATAATCCATTCGCCTACCCTGCCAATCTTATGTCCGTTGTACGTTCCGGCAGGTATCGAATATACTCCCCAATGGATAAACAACCCAAACTTGGCATCTTTCCACCAGTCCATTTTATCAACATACTTTGTTTGTTCCCTTGTTTGTACTTCCTTCTTTTCAGGAGCAGAGCAATGGATAAACAAGAATACCACTAAGAGTAGCAAAATTAATTGTTTGTAAATTTTCATTTTTAATATATTAATTTGGTTTTTCGCAAAAAAGTTCAGCAATATTGTTTTCTGGTATTTTTAATGCTCATCTAACACTCAATATAACTATTCATTGTCCACAGCCTTAATCTTCCACTTATCGGTAAGCCAATTAACAATGCGCCATGAGTACTTGTACTGCTTTTCAGGATATATACGGGCAACAGCATCCCTAACATCCTGCCCATCCTCTCCAATGTACACGATAGCATTAAGCGCATGGCATCTGGCTTTATCTTCAGGATATTCAAGAACCTTTAACAGAGAATTTGTTGCAACCTCTTTCTTACCGATATTATAAAGGATTTCTGCTGCTACAACAATCACATCTGGCGATTCATCATCAAGAACCTTTAACAGCTCTTCTTTTGCCGAAACAGCTTTCTCTCCAAGAATTAACAAACCTGTTGCTCCCCAATATCTTATTGCGCTATCTGCATTTTTCAGGTAGTCAGTAAGTATCCGAATATTATTTTCATCCCCCTGAGATGCAACATCTGCTGCCTCCATTATCTCTTTAAGAGGCACCTGCCCCGAGCGCATATAGTCATATGCTGACATTTCGCCACGCCTCCTAATCATATCAGCCTCAGGAATAACCCCGGCATCAAATATATTGATCATCCAATCGGTATTTACCTTTCTCATGCGATCAAGAACCTTTTTAAAAGCAGGGTCGCCTGCAAGGTTATTTACTTCCCATGGATCATTTTCAGTATCATATAACTCTTCATAAGGTTTTGTATTCCAAAAAACACTCTGTGTTTCATTACATTCACCTGCAATGTATGCTTTTTCCCATGATTGCATTGATGGGGCTCTCCATAAATAACTGATATGTTGCCCATAAATACGGTGCGGCATAAAATTTTTAATATACCTGTATTTTTTATCACGAACCGACCGGCACATATCATACCATTCATCCATTCTTCCACGAAACATGTATGCATAATCAGGATCATCCGTTTTCTGTCTGCCGAGGAACGCATTCCCCTGCATATAATCAGGAATAGGAATACCTGCGATGCTTAGCATTGTTGGAGCCAGATCAACAAAACTAATTAAACGACTGACCTTCTTGTTGGGCTTTTCTGCAGGAAACAGATATTTATATTTATCTGGTATCCTAATTAAAAACGGGACATGTGTTCCTGATTCATATACATATCTTTTGCTTCGTCCTAACACGCCACCATGATCACTATAATAAAATACAATAGTATTATCCGCCAGTCCATCATCTTCTAATTTTTGAAGTATCTCCCCAACTTCTGAATCCATTTCAGTTATCTTGTCATAATATTGAGCCCAGTCATGACGCATCTCTTTGGTGTCGGGATGATATGGTGGAAGTTTCATTTCATCCGGTTTATGAATAAGCTCATTCGTTGGTATAGATTTATGTATTGAACTTTCATGGGTAGTGTGAATATTTTTCACATGAAAAAACGGTTGACCTTCTTTCCTGTTTTTGTAATGAGCTTTTTTACCTGATTCGTCCCATGTATCAGCCTGTTTTGGGGTATTATAGTCTTCTTTATAATTATTCGTACAATAATATCCTAATTCCCTAAGATATCTGGGGAACATCCTAACTATTTCAGAGAGAGGATACGTACTTCTCATATGCTGATTACCGTTTGAACAGGCATACACCCCGGTAATTATAGTATTTCGAGCAGGGGAACAAACCGGGGCGTTGGCGTATGCATGTGTGTACAAAAACCCCTCAGACGCAAGCTTGTCCAGATTTGGGGTAATTGCGAGTTCATCCCCATAGCAACCCAAAAACGGGCTGTTATCCTCACTTACTATCCATAGTATATTTGGCAATTCATCAGGTACTTGTGCCCGGCATTCACCAATAAAAAAAGATAAAGAGGAAATAATAATTGAAATCATCAAATAACGAGCATTCATTTTTTTGCAAATTTTTCTTTTTTCATAACAGATAATGTAATACAATTACTAATTAAAGTAATATTATTCTATTTTAAATTCTCCCTTCAATCGAATATCTTCAGAACTGCTACCAATCAATACTTCAAATATACCAGGTTCAACTACCCAATGCATATCTTTGTTGAGCAATTCTAAGTCTGCTGGCTTAAGGATGAAATGAACGGTTTTTGTTTCGCCCGGATTGAGTGCTATGCGCTCAAACCCGCGCAACTGTGTTTCATATACAGTTACACTGCTAACTACATCTTTCACGTAAAGCTGAACCACTTCATCCCCTTTTATCTTACCGGTATTGGTAACTTCTAATGAGATCTTAATTTCTCCCTGAGATTGATGTTTTTCAGGAATTAATTTTAGGTTTTTGTAATCAAAAGTTGTGTAACTCAAGCCAAATCCAAAAGGATAAAGCGCCCCAATAACGGCAGTTTTTCCATAACCATTGGGACCTTTGACGGGTTGTCCTGCATGCGAACCCGGTTTAAACGGAAAGTTCAGCTCAATTTGCCCTATTGATTTAGGGAAAGTAACCGATAATTTTCCACCAGGGTTATAATCGCCAAACAAGGTTTCGGCTATGGCTGTGCCACCTTTTGCATTGGGAAACCATGCTTCCAGAATGGCAGGGATATACCTATTTTCCCAATTAATAGTTAGTGGCTGGCCGTTGATCAGTACCAATACAATAGGTTTCCCTGTTTCTTTTAAGGCTTTAATAAGTTGGAATTGACGTCCGGGTAATCCCAGTCCGGTGCGTGATTTGCTTTCGCCGCAACGCTTTTTGTCTTCACCCAACACGGCAATCACTACATCCGATTGTTTGGCTTTTGTTACAGCATCTGCAATTTGTTTTTGCTCGTCAATAGTCAAAGGCGTAGGTATTATCTCACTTTCGGGCCAGGTAGCATCGACCACATCACAACCTTTTACAAATTCAACATTGGCAGCGTTACCTACATAGTTTTGAATTCCCTCTAACACGTTAGTTATTATTAGGTTCTGTGGACCATACCGGCTTTCATAAACAGTTTTATCATCAGCCAAAGGTCCCGTTACCAGAATACTTTTCAAAGACATCAGGTTTAATGGCAGTAAATTGTTATCGTTCTTTAGCAGTACTAATGATTCACGAGCCATTTGCAAAACAAAGTCTTTGGTTTCAGGTGATGCGACAATTGAATTTGCAGCCATGGGGTCTTTTACATAAGGTGAATCGAACAAGCCTAATTGAAACTTTACCCGCAACACATCGGCTACATTCCTATCTAAGGTTTTCATAGACAATTTACCCTCATACACCAATTCACGAAGAGGTAGAATATAGTCTTGCGGTGGGGTAAAATTGGTACGAACATTTAAACCCGCTTCGGCAACTTGCCTGACAGCCTCTTTGTAATCAATGGCCACATGGTGTTTTGTATGGACAAATTCGACTGCCTTGCTGTCAGAAACCACATACCCGGTAAATCCATATTGCCTGCGAAGCAGTTCAGTAAGAAAATAATAACTTGCACTTACAGGAATCCCGTCCCAATCGTTGTAACTGCTCATTATCCCCATTGGATGTGATTCGCTCACAATTTTACGGTAAGGATATAAGTACAATTGGTGCATTTCGCGAGGAGCAACGTGAGGATCGGTCCGGCAATTGCCATCGCGTCCGCCTTTTGGCACACTATAAACAGCGTAATGTTTCAGTGTTGAAGCTATACCTTGCGACTGGATGCCTTCAACCATTTGTTGGCCAAGCGAAGCCACGTGAAAAGGATCTTCACCATAGCACTCCAGCACTCTGCCCCATCGCGGGTCACGTGCCAAATCCAGTATAGGTGCGTAAATATTGGTATAACCCAGGGCTTTTGCTTCGCGACCGACAATAATTCCTGCCTCTTTCACCAAATTTTTGTTCCAGGTACTACCAATGGCTATAGGTGCAGGCAATGGTGTAGCACGGTCATGGTTCAATCCATGTATTCCTTCGTTGCTGAAATCGACCGGGATTCCTAAACGGGTTTCTTCAACAAACCAGCGTTGTATCGTATTGATGGCTTCAGCATGTTTATTAAAAGGATATGAATATTGCGTTTTCCTGAGGCCATTCAGTTGTTCATCAATATTGGCTATGCCGTCTTTCCAGATTTCATTTCTCCAGCCGGGCATTGGGAGCTCATCTCTTAATACCCTTTTATAACCATACAGTGTAGCACACTGGCAGGTCTTTTCTTCAACTGTCATTTGACCCAACAAATCAGCAATGCGTTTTTCAACCATTTGACCAGGATCCTCGTAAATATCTTTTATCCCGTTTTTATTAAAATCAATCCATCCCTGATGGTACATTGTATTCTTTTGTGCAAATAGCACGGATACAGAAAACAGAGTGAACAATAAAATCAGGGATTTGCATTTTAGAATATTTAAAATCATTTTTTATTATTATTTTTCAAAGCCTAAATTACATTACAATAAAGACGGATATCGGTTGGAATATCAAATCCTCTCATTATTCTTGAGGGGTTAATTGATGATATGATAAGGTATATTCCTCCAAAATATTC
>WGCT01000353.1 GCA_015493625.1 Draconibacterium sp.
GTTATTTTTTATGTCAAATTTTCACTTATCGTGTTTTCTTCACCTCCTTTTACTTTCCTAATCCTTAAAATAACTTAGTTTTGTAAACGTTTCTTTTAATAAAACTTTGTATGAAGCGCTTGCATTGGTACGTAATAAAATCTTTTTTGGGGCCATTTTTTATGACCTTCTTTATTGTTGTATTCGTACTTCTTATGCAGTTTCTTTGGAAATATGTTGACGATTTGGTTGGGAAAGGACTCGACTTTAAAGTTTTAGCCGAAATGCTTTTCTATGCTTCGTTCGGCCTGCTTCCCTTTGCATTTCCACTGGCAATGCTACTGGCATCGATTATGACTTTTGGGTCGCTGGGCGAAAAATACGAACTGGTTGCCATGAAGTCGTCGGGTATTTCGCTGTTCCGCATTATGCGACCACTTATTGTAATTGCAATTTTAGTTACACTAATTGCTTTCTATTTCTCGAATACAATACTCCCGTATACCAACCTAAAGTTTACAACATTAATGTACAGTGTAAAACAGCAAAAACCCGAACTGGTTTTACAACAAGGAGTTTTTACCAACGAAATGACCGGCTACAGCATTAAAGTAGGACGAAAAGACAATAAATCGAATAAATTGTACGACCTGCTTATATACGACCAATCCGGAACCAATTATAACGAAAATGTTACTGTTGCCGACTCGGGATACATGCAAATGACCGACGACAAAAAATATATGGTGCTTACGCTCTATAGCGGCGTTAACTACTCCGAAGAGAAAACAAGAGACAGAAAAGAGCGAAAAAAACACCCCTTCAGACGCGATAAATTTAAAGAACAAACCATTCGGGTACGGGTTAAAGATTTTGCATTTAATAAAAGCGACGAAAGCATATTTAAAAATTCGTACCGCATGTTAAATATCCATAACCTTGTTTTAATGGAAGATTCGCTAACCACAAAATATAAAAAACGATTACGCGATTTTATTTTACAAATAAACATTAACCGCCCGTTAACATTGAGTGTTTTCGATATAACAGCACCAAACGACTCGCTAAAGCGCAACCTCACAATAAATGCCGACCCAACTTTTAATTTCGACGAATATTTTGCCGGAATTGATAAATGGGAAAAAGCTAAAATTGTTGAAGATGCCCTTGAAATGGCAAAAAATAATATTCGAAATATAACACTTTATCAAGGCCAGTTGTACGAACGCAAAAAGTACATTAATAAACACGAAATGGAACGACACCGAAAATTTACCCTTTCGATAGCGGTATTAATTTTCTTTTTTATCGGGGCACCACTTGGAGCAATAATTCGCAAAGGCGGCCTTGGAATGCCGGTAGTTGTATCTATTCTATTGTTTATTGCCTACTACATTATTTCAATGACCGGAGAAAAATCGGCACGCGAAGATGTTTGGCAAATGTTTACAGGAATGTGGTTCTCGTCGTTTATTTTTCTGCCAATTGGTATTTGGTTGTCGTATAAAGCCGGAACCGATTCGGCAATTATGTCGGCCGAAGCATATTCGAAATTTTTTAAAAAACTGGGGTTGAAAAGATTCATAAAAAAGAACAAAGATGAAGATTCTGCAGGTAACCAATAAAGTACCTTATCCAACAAAAGACGGAGGTGCAATTGCCACTATGAATTTAACCCGCGGGTTTTCATTGCTTGGCCATCAGGTTACCGTTTTGTCGATGAATACGGCAAAGCACCATATTTCTGTTGACGAAATTCCCGAACCGATAAAAGATTTAGCCAAATTTAAACTGGTCGGTGTTCCTGCCCGTATCTATGCACTGTCGGCACTTTGGAATTTACTTTTTTCGCGAAAACCATACAATGCTGTTCGCTTTATTTCGAAAGCCTTTAAAGCCGAACTAAAAACGACTCTCGAAGAGAATACGTTCGATATTATTCAACTCGAGGGGCTCTATGTGTGTCCTTATATTCCCATAATCAAAAAATATTCGTCGGCAAAAATTGTTTACCGTGCCCATAATATTGAACACGAGATTTGGGAAAGAACAGCCCTCAATTCGCGGGGAGCAAAAAAATGGTATTTAAAAATACTAACACGGCGGATAAAAAAGTTTGAAATAAGACTGTTGAACGACTACGATTTAATAGTTCCCATAACCGAGCGCGACGGAAAATTACTGAATATTTTAGGAAATAGTAAACCCAGTCATGTTTCGCAAACCGGAATCGACTCGTCGGTATTAATTCCGAACGCCAAAAATCTGGAACACCCCACCTTGTTTCATATCGGGTCGATGGAGTGGACACCCAACCAGGAAGGGTTAGTTTGGTTTATGGACAATTGCTGGAACGAGATTCATAAAAAATATCCCAAACTAAAATTCTATGTAGCCGGGAGAAATGCTCCACTCTGGTTACAAAAAAAATTGGAGGCTCCCAATGTAGTTTTCGAGGGAGAAGTGCAAGATGCCTACGAATTCATGAACTCAAAATCGATAATGATTGTGCCCATAAATTCGGGAAGTGGAATGCGAATTAAAGTAATTGAAGGAATGGCGCTTGGAAAACCAATAGTATCGACAACCGTTGGAACAGAAGGGATTGCAACCACATCGGGCAAAAACATTGTTGTTGCAAACACACCTGCCGATTTTAACAGTGCCATTTTTGAACTGATTGAAAACCGCGACTATTTCGATTCAATAAGTAAAAATGCCATTGAGTTTATTCACGAAAAATTTGATAACTTAACCTCGGCAAGTAAATTAATCGACTTTTACAAAAAGCACATCGGACAATTATGACACTACTATTTTGGATACTCCTTTTTATTTTGTTTTACACTTTTATTGGGTATTCGTTGGTGCTGTTTGTTTTGCTAAAATTTAAAAAACTGTTTTTCCCCAATCGTTTTTTAAAAACCAACAAAAATTACGAACCCAATATTTGTCTGTTTGTTACGGCATTCAACGAAAAAGATTATGTGCATCAGAAGGTTGAAAACTCCTTTTCGCTCGACTATCCGAAAGAGAAAATTCAATACGTTTGGGTAACCGACGGTTCCGATGACGGCACACCCGAACTACTTAAAAAATACGACAAACTCGAAGTATATCATTTAAGCGAAAGGCGTGGCAAAATGCACGCAATGAACCGCGGAGTGAAATTTGTAAAAGCGCCTATTATTATCTTTTCCGATACAAACACTATTTTGGGA
>WGCT01000354.1 GCA_015493625.1 Draconibacterium sp.
ATATTATTGAGTGGACTGACGACTCGAATAATACAATGGTTTATCGTTTCGAACGGTATCAGAACGAAATTAAAAACGGGGCAAAGTTAACAGTTCGCGAAGGACAGGTTGCTGTGTTTATTAACGAGGGGCAACTTGCCGATGTTTTTGTTCCGGGAATGTATACGTTAACTACCGAGAACCTCCCAATTCTTTCAACACTGAAAGGGTGGAAATATGGATTTAACAGTCCGTTTAAAGCAGAGGTTTACTTTGTAAGCACCCGGAACATTACCGACCAAAAATGGGGTACTAAAAATCCGATTACACTTTCCGACCCGCGTTTTGGGATGCTCGAAATAAGAGCTTTCGGAACCTATGTGATAAAGGTAAAAGATGCGCCGGTTTTTATTCGCGAAATTGTTGGCACCGATGGCCATTTTACTACCGAAGAGATTGCCGAGCAACTTCGCTCTATGATTGTTACACGTTTTACCGATGCAGTTGGTGAGGCCAATTTGCCGGTCGAAAATTATGCATCGAATGTAAATGAAATCTCTGAATTTGTTCATTCGGTAATCGGCCCAGAATTCGAAAAATATGGAATTGAGGTTACAAAATTCCTTATCGAAAATGTTTCGATGCCGGAAGAGATTAAGAAAGAGATATTTGAATTAAGTCGATTAAATGCCATCGATCTCGATAAACTGGCAAAAATGAAAGCAGCCAAAGCAATGGAAAAAGCTGCCGAAAACGAAAGCGGAACAGCAGGAGCCGGAATGGGAATGGGAATGGGTTTTGCCATGGCAAACCAAATGGGGCAGGCATTTACCGGAGGACAACAACAATCTTCTCCACAGCAACAACAGCAGGCTGCAACTCCACCGCCACCACCACCAATTCCACCGGCATTAACTTTCTTTGCCGTTGTTAATGGTCAGCAGGCCGGACCTTACGATTTGCAAACTTTAAAACAGATGGCTATGCAAAATCAGATAAATAAGGACACACTGGTTTGGCGCGAAGGAATGACAAACTGGACAGCAGCCGGACAGGTGTCTGAAGTGAATAGTATTTTAGGAAGTGTACCACCACCAATACCCGGAGCATAATGGAAAAACAGGAAAATAAACAACCCGAAGTGGGTACTTTTGCTTGTACAAATTGCGGTGCCGACTTAAAATACAAGCCGGGTACCAAACATTTAAAATGCGAATATTGCGGAGCAACTAACGATATACCGCAATTAGAAACTGAAATTGAAGAGCTCGATTTTGAAAAGTTTGCCGCCGAAACTGAAAAAAAAGAGGAACACATTACTGCCTCTTTTGTTAAATGCAGTAGTTGCGGAGCCTCGTCGACTTTAGAACCAAATGTTACTTCGGCAAGTTGCCCGTATTGTGCAACTCCATTGGTGGTTACCGATGCTGCCGAGCAGAGTGTTGTGTCGCCGAAATCGTTATTGCCTTTTAAAATTGATAAACAAAAAGCAAAAGAGGAGTTTAATAAATGGGTGAAAAAACTTTGGTTTGCGCCCAATAAATTAAAAAAGGCATCTTTGAATTTCGAGCAATTTAAAGGTATTTATATCCCGTACTGGACATTCGATACCGATTCGCATTCCGAATATATTGGGCAGCGGGGCGAACACTATTATGTTACCGAGTCGTATAGTACAACCGAAGATGGAAAATCGGTAACTAAAACGCGTCAGGTGCAAAAAACCAGGTGGTACAGTACAAGTGGAAAAGTAGACCATTTTTTCGATGATATTCTCGTTGTAGCAACTAAATCGCTGCCCACACGATACATAAACAAGCTGGAACCTTGGGACTTAGAAAGTCTGGTTCCATTCGATAAAAACTATCTGAGTGGTTTTATTGCCGAACGTTATCAGGTTGAACTGGCTGAAGGTTTTGAAATAGCAAAAGATATTGCCGATGCTAAAATAAGAGAGCTTGTGAGACGACACATTGGTGGCGACGAGCAACGAATTACAGCACTAAATACCGATTTTAAGAGCATTACATTTAAACATATTTTGCTTCCGGTTTATGTTAGTGCATTTAAGTTTAAAGATAAAGTTTATCAGTTTTTGGTTAATGGAAGAACGGGAGAAGTGCAGGGCGAACGACCATACAGCACCATTAAGATTGTATTGGCAATTCTTGCCGGTTTAATTATTGCGGGCGTTCTTTATGCGCTTTTCTCGAAATAGAAATTAGATTGTTCTTCCTTGAATTTGAAGAGATGGTTCGTATAAGGAAGTAGAATTAATAGGAGAGGAAGTTAGTGGTAATTAATCTGTTTGATTATACCAGTGTTTTAAATTGATATAAAAAAAACCACCGGGTCAAAACCCGGTGGTACCCAATTAAGTTGTGATAAAACCAGAGTCCTAGCATCAACTAGGATGTACAAGTTACAACAAAACTTTATTCAAGTCAATAGTTATACGCTTTATTTTCAGTGTTTTACATATTGATTTTTATTGTTCATAAGGCCTGCTGTTAACTCTCTTGTTTTCAAGTGTATTATTCTTTCCTAAATTCATTCAAAGACGTTTTGTAAAATATCTCCAAATTACGTGGGTAAGAGTACTTCAAGTAAAAATAAAAAATAATTTGGAAGTTAGCGAATATTAACTAACTTTGCCTCGTCGAATTAATTTTCAGATAAAAAGAATAGAGAAATGTATACAGCACGACAATCGGAAATAATAGATAGTTCAATTGAAATAATTGCTTCGAGAGGAATTCAGGGATTGACAATTAAAAATCTGTCGAAAGAAATTGGTATTTCTGAGCCTGCTATTTATCGTCATTTTAAAAGTAAAACTGAAATTATATTGGCCATCTTAGAAAATTTTAAAATAATGGCCAAACTTCTTTCTGCATCAATGGAGGCTTTTCAAGGGTCTGCTTTTGAAAAAATCAGTTTTATGTTTTTAAAAATGATTGAAATTTTTGCTGCACAACCGTCGATTGTTTCTGTTATTTTTTCAGAAGAAATTTTTAAAAACGAGGAGGCTCTTCTCGAAAAAATAAGAAACATTATGAATCTTCATCAAAAC
>WGCT01000355.1 GCA_015493625.1 Draconibacterium sp.
CTCTTAATCTATTTAAAAGAATAGAAAATTATATTATTTCCCGACTTTTGCTGTTGAAGTTAGAGTCGCACGAGTTAATTGGAAAACTTGTTGTACTAATGGTTAGCTCGTTTTTATTTATTAGTGTAGTAAATATAATTCTGTTTTTTTTAGGAATTACATTTTCGTTGTTTATTGGCGAATTATTGGGAAGCACCATATACGGGTTCGCAGTAACAACTCTGTTTTTTGTTGCTATTTTAATAATTCTAATTGTTTACCGCGAAAAGATAATTGAAAGCCCAATTATGGATGCAGTAATTAGGGAGTTAAATAAACCTGATAAGGATGAAGAGAAAGGAGAGAAGTAGAATTTCGAATTATAACGAGTTGTTGGCAATAAAAAGGACGCTTCGAAAGAATATTGCTAATCAGGAAGAGTCGTTAAGTAACGACCTTTTTAGTTTCAATCATTTATACAATACCTATGTAAAGGTTTTTGTTTCGAAGAAGAAAGGGAAAAAGAAATTCGATAATAAGAATGTTTTGGCCTTAAATGATATGATGACCGAGCTATTAAATCCGTTGGTTAAAAACAGTAAACATAAAGATGTTTATGCTCCGGTTCTCTCGTTAGGAATATCGGTAGTTGTTGTAAATCTGCTAAATAACTCTTTTCAAAAAAATAAATCGAATTCAGACTAAAAAAAAAAGACTATTTGTGATAGCAAAAAACGAGTAATAGTAATTACTCGTTTTTTTTTGTTGGTGATCCCACCGGGACTCGAACCCAGATCATAAGAACCGGAATCTTACATTCTATCCATTGAACTATGGGACCTGTTTTGTGCTGCAAAAGTAGCAAAATTCTTTTTACAATGACCAACTATAATCAACTTGTGTTAACATTAACAATGTTAATAAATTGATTGAACGAAGAATATTTCCGACAGAAGTTATCTGTACATTTGTCGCCGAATTAAAGTGGAGAAAAATGGAAGTGTGGATTAAAGATGTAAGTAATTGGTTTATTACTTATTGTAATTCGTTTAAAAATTTGTCGGAAGAACAGAAGCGAAATTTTGAAATAAAAAAAGCTCATTCTTTACGGGTTGCTAATCTTTCGATGTATTTGGCCGACAAATTAGATTTTAATATAGATGAAAAAAAACTTGCCTTTTTTATAGGTGTGTTTCACGATATTGGTAGGTTTAAGCAGGTGGTAGAGTTTAATACTTTCGACGATTCCAAATCGGTTGATCATGCGAAATATTCTATTCAGGTAATTACTGAAGAGAAGATTTTTGAAAATATCGGTATTGAAGGAAAAGATTTGGCGTTAGAAGCAATTTTTTATCACAATAAATTTAAGTTGCACGAAAATTTATCGGAACAGGAACTAAAGTTTGCCAAATTAATTCGCGATGCAGACAAAATTGATATATTAAAAGTGCTGACTGATTACTATTCTTCGCGCGATAGCACTCCTAATCATACATTAACATGGGAATTGCCGCAGGGAATGTCGGTTTCTACGGCAGTAGCGAAAGAGGTGTTGGAAGGGAAATTGGTGTCGAAAAAGGATGTTGCCTCTGTTATTGATGTAAAGATTATGCAAATGTCGTGGGTGTACGATTTTAATTATCGTCTATCTTTCGAATATGTTTTAAAGAAACGTTTTTTAGAAATTATTTACGAAACGTTACCCAAAAACGATTTGGTGATAGAGATTCACCGGAAAATAAAAGTGTATTCGGAAAACAAAATTTATGGGAAGTATAAAAGTGGCTGATCGAATAGTGTGTTTCTGTAACTCGGTAACCGAAAAAGAGATTTTGTCTTTATTAAAACGGGGAGCTAATTCAACTGCCGATATACAGCGGTTAACCGGAGCCGGAACATCTTGTGGCCGGTGTTTGCCTGTTATCGACAATATGGTTTCGACCTATAAAAATAAAAAACCCAAGGAACAGCAAACAAAGCTAAACCTCGGGTTTTAAAAGTGTATCTATTTGTATTAGAAGTAGCGCGGAGAAACAATTTTCTCTTTTAAGAATCGAATTTCGTACGAAACCATTACTTCGTGCGAACCGTTACTGTGGTTATGTATATTCGTTGTTGTGTAATCGAAAGCATATCCCACACGTAACTTTTTGTTGAATATCCATTGAGCAATAAACCCAAACGAGTCACCGGTTCTGTACGTTGCACCTAACCAAAACTTCTCTTTAATTAAGAAGTTAGCAGTTAGGTCGAGTTCTACCGGAGCACCTGTATTCGAACTGAATGTTGCTTTTGTAAGCATTGTTGGTTTGAATTTTAAGTTTTCGCCCAGATTGAATACCAAACCTGCCATTAAATAATAGTGACGCATTTCCGATTCAACCGAATAGTTATCTAGATTATTGTCGAATTTATTGTTAATAATTTTTGGAATTGAAAATCCGACATAATACCTTTTGTTGTACAAGAAGGCACCCACTCCAAAGTTTGGCATAAACTTATTGTTTATTACTCCTTGAAACGATGGATCGGTTAATCCTTGGTCGTAAGTTTGATAGGCATTTAAATCGTTGGTGTATGTTGTAAAACCACCTTTTAATCCTAAACGTAAATTGGTTTTCTCTTTTATTTTTACCAGATACGAGTAGTCGGCAAACATATAAAAACGTTTTTCAATACCTACTTTGTCGCTAATAAGATTAAGCCCGAGAGCTACTCTTTCGTTTTTTAATGGTGCCTGCATCGAGAATGAATAGGTTTGTGGTGCTCCATCGAAACCAACCCATTGCTGGCGAGCAAGAGCCATAAAACTTAGTGCTTCCCATGTTCCTGCATAAGCAGGGTTAATGGTCTGTGTATTAAACATGTATTGTGTATACATTGGGTCCTGTTGCGCATTCGAAGTCAAACTTGCAGACACAATTAACAGAATCCCTAATCCTTTGATAATATTTGCTTTAATTTTCATAATTTCTAATTTTTTCAGATTAAACATTTATTACCTATTAAGGAAAATTGTACCTGCTTTTGGTTCTTTCCCATCATCTAAATACAAGATGTAGAAGTAGGTTCCAGGCGGTAGCCTGTCTTTACCCACCGTCCATCCGTTGGAAGAGCGTCCGTCCCACCATGCATTAATAGAACCCCATTGGTCGACATCTCCATAGTTTTCTTTTTCGTAAACCAGATTTCCCCAACGGTTGTAAATCTCGATTTTTAAACTATGAAGTTCGCATAAGTCTATTACAAAGTAGTCGTTAATTCCGTCATCGTTTGGCGAGAACCCGTTTGGAATGAAGAATTTACACTCTTCATCTTCAGGATTTGGAGCAGGAGCAGGTTGGTATGGGTCTCTCCAGTCACGAATTCCGTTGTCGTTTTCGTCTTGAAGAGGTGCTAAACTTCTTTCAGGGTTGTAGTAGTTTGTCCAACCATTTATTGCGTCATACACATCATCCAACCCGTCTTTGTCGGCATCGGCAAATGTTGTTGGAGGATCAATGTCTGCAACATGGTCGAAGTTGGCGTCAAATCCTTCAATGTTGTCGGCAATGTCATCATCGTCGGCATCTAAATCCAGATAATCAGGATATCCGTCTCCATCGGTGTCAACAGCTTCGTAATAGGTTCCTGATCCATTTCCAATAGTGTCGTATGCATTGTCCCAACCATTTCCGTTTGAGTCGCTGCTGGTAAGTCTAATAAATTCGCCTTCGCGTTGCCACTCTTCGTTATCGGTAATTCCATCGTTATCAGAGTCAATGTCAAGATAGTCGAAAATACCATCACCGTCAGTGTCTCGGTATGTTGCCCATTTAGAATCACCGTCTTCGGTAAACCCTTCATCAACATCTAATATTCCGTCGTTATCGTCATCAATATCATCAATGTCTGGAACACCGTCGCAGTCTGTGTCAAGCAATAAGTTAATTGTAACAGTTGCTTCAGAACAGTTTTCGGTATTTATGTTGTGACAGATTTTATAGGTGAACGATACGGTTGCTGCCGAAGCATCATCGTTTACATAGAGCAGCGAACCATCGGTAATGTCGACTTGAACAGAGCCAGGTAAATCGGATGTAAGTGTCATTGTTACACCTGCATCAGAGATTCCAACATCGTTAGCAAACAGGTTCATATCTCCTGTTATTTTACCTCCGCGGCAAACTACCAATGTAAGAATATCGTCGGTTGCTCTGAGTGCGTTAATTCCACAATCAGCATTGCCCTCTTCAATATTAACATTTGCCGTACAGGTTCCAACGTTCCCGCTAACATCAACTACGGTAAGTGTAACTTCGTTGTCGCCAACATCGGCACAAGTGAAATCTTCCTTGTCGATAAACATGGTGTCGATGCTGCAGTTGTCGGTAGAGTTATCGTTAATATCCTGAACAAGGAGTTTAAATGTTCCATGTTCGTCGAGTTGAGCAATGAAGTCTTTACAGTGTACAACCGGCGCAATGGTATCTTTTATTGTAATACCGGTTTGACAAGTTATACTGTTTCCACAAAGGTCGGTAGCAGTAATTGTAACTGTTGCTCCTTCATCTCCGGTTTCTGAACAATCGAAAGTTGATTTTGAAACCTTAATTGAAATATCCTCACTTGGAGTACAGTTGTCGGTTACTGTACCGGCTATTGCAGCAATGTCGTCATTGTTAAACTCATATTCTCCATTTTCGTTCAGATAAATGGTTATTGGACTACAATTCATTGTAGGTTGAGTGGTGTCTTCAATTTTAAATGTGGCAGTTGTTGTGCTTGCGTTTCCACACTCGTCGGTAGCAGTGAAAGTAACTGTTGCCGAACCACTGGCGCCACATAAGTCGCTAAGCTCGGTAAAGTCGTTTGTCCATGTTACTTCTCCGCAAGCATCGGTAACTGTTGCACCTCCAATAGAATTAATCCAGGTTTCCAACTCTTCCTTATTTCCATTTCCGTTGCATTCAACGGTTTTGTCAGAAGCTTCGGCTGTAATTTCAGGAGCCGTTGTGTCTTCTATTGTGAATGTGGCTGTTGTTGTGCTTGTATTTCCACACTCGTCGGTAGCAGTAAATGTTACTGTTGCTGTTCCGGTAGAACCACATTCGCCTTTAACTAATTCGGTATAGTCATTGCTCCATTCTACGCCACTGCAATCGTCGCTTGCAGAAGCACCTCCATTTCGGGCAAGCCATGCAGCTAATTCGTCTTTGTTGCCATTGCCATCGCATTCAACAGTTATGTCTATTGCGTTAGTTTCAATTACAGGCGGCGTATTGTCTTTAATGACAAAGTATGCTGTGGTTGATGAACTGTTCCCACAATTATCGGTAGCTGTAAATCTGACTTTCATACTTCCTGCTTCGCCACACTCATTAACAAACTCCTCTTTTTCGTATGTCCAAACAATTCTAGTTGCACATGCATCAACTTGGGCAGAAGCACCTCCGTTATTTTCAATCCAGGCATTTAATTCATCAATATTTCCTGAACCGTCGCACTCAACAACTTTGGTTACTGCTGTTTGTAATATAAGAGGAGGAGTAAAGTCTCTAATTCTAAATGTTGCCGTTGTTGAACTTGAGTTTCCACAGTCGTCGGTTGCAGTGAATGTTACTTTTGCATCACCGGTTTCACCACAACGATTACTTAATCCATGGAAGTTATTGCTCCAGGTAATACCACTACAGTCATCGGTTGCTGTTGCCCCTCCATTGGATGCAAGCCAGGCATTTAATTCCTCAATGTTTCCTTCTCCATCACACTCAACTCTTTTATCTCTTGCTTTTCGTGTGATTACAGGAGCAGTTGTGTCTTCAATTTTGAATGTTGCAGTGGTTATCGAACTATTTCCACAAGCATCAGTTGCTGTAAAAGTAGCATAAGTAGTACTTGTGTTTCCACAGTTGCTTTCTGTTTCAATTTCATAACTCCATTCAACATCACCACAAGCATCGGTGGCTGTTGCTCCGCCATAGCTATTTAACCAATCGCTTAATTCGGTTTCGTTGCCATTACCATCGCATTCAACTGTTTTGTCTTCTGCTTCGGTAATAATTGTTGGTGGAGTAGTGTCTTGAACTGTTACTAGTTTCTCGCAATCGGAGCTACAACCATCCTCTGAAGTAACTGTTAAGTAGAGCGTAAATGCTTGATTGCAATTTGAACCTGCAATTACATTTACAGACTGACTGCTATTGTCACCGCTTATCGATCCATTTCCATCAATTGTCCATAAATATTCTCCCATTCCTGTCGGAGCGGTATAGGTCTGTTCTTCTTGTGGACATAATGGACCTTCGGTACCTGTTATGTCGCAAACAGGAGAAGTATTAATGGTCAGATGTAGCGTATGAGTCGAGTCACATCCAGCAGCATTTGTATACGATTTTGAGTAGTCGCCCGAAGTAGTATAAGTAGTGCCGTCCCAGATGTAGCTGTCGCAGGCAGTTTCCGAAGATTCTCCTGTTGTGCTGTAATTAATGGTCAGATGTAGCGTATGAGTCGAGTCACATCCAGCAGCATTTGTGTACGATTTTGAGTAGTCACCCGAAGTAGTATAAGTAGTGC
>WGCT01000356.1 GCA_015493625.1 Draconibacterium sp.
AAAAAGTTAAACACGATAAATTTGCAGGAGTCGATTTAAACAGCGGTTTCGAAGAAAGTGCCGGAGTGAAGAGTGTTGAAAAAATAAAGGAGTTTATTAAACGGGTGAGAACATGATTGATGGCAAAACAACGAATCTCTACAAATCACAACAAATAACTAAAAGAATGTGATTGATGGAGATTGATAGTGATGAAGTGGAGATTGATTGCAAAACAACGAATCTCAATAAATCACTACAAATCACCACGAATAACTTAAAGAACGTGATTGATGGAGATTAATAGTGATGAAGTGGAGATTGATGGCAAAACTACGAATCTCAATAAATCTCTACAAATCACCACGAATAACTAAAAGAATATGATTGATGGAGATTGATAGTGATGAAGTGGAGATTGATTGCAAAACAATAAATCACAACAAATCTCTACAAATCACAACAAATCACAACAAATAACTTAAAGAACGTGATTGATGAAGATTAATAGTGATGAAGTGGAGATTGATAGCAAACAACGAATCTCAATAAATAACAAAAAAAGTATCAGAATACGAAACGAGCAGATAAAATATTTTTCACACAAAGTGCTTGTTCTATATAAATTATAAATGAGATGAAACGAGCATAGTCAATAAAACACAAAAGCTTATGTATAAATTGTCTATGCGAGTTACATGGGTCAAGAATTACAATTTTGACTTATGTGTTTATCTTTCTGAATTACAATATTTTAAATCTAATAATATACGAATGAAATTTCAGGTAAACGAAAAAGGATATTACGGAGATTTTGGCGGGGCGTGGATTCCGGAGATGATGTACACAAACATTGAAGAGTTAAAACGCCGCTACCTAGAAATAATTGAGTCGGTTGAGTTTAAAAATGAATTCGAGCAGTTGTTAAAAGATTATGTGGGGCGACCGTCGCCACTCTATTTTGCGGCGCGTTTATCGGAACATTACGGCTCGAAAATATTTTTAAAGCGCGAAGATTTAAACCACACCGGTTCGCATAAACTAAATAATACAATCGGGCAGATTTTGCTGGCGCAAAAGTTGGGGAAAACGCGGATTATTGCCGAAACCGGAGCCGGACAACACGGCGTGGCAACGGCAACCGTTTGTGCACTTAAAGGGATAAAATGTGTGGTTTATATGGGTGCGCTCGATGTGTCGAGGCAGGCACCAAACGTAAAAAAGATGAAAATGCTGGGCGCCGATGTTGTTCCGGTACACAGCGGAAATAAAACGTTGAAAGATGCCACAAACGAAGCAATGCGCGACTGGATTAACAATCCGGAAGACACGCATTATATTATTGGCTCGGTGGTTGGACCGCATCCGTACCCCGATATGGTGGCGCGGTTTCAGTCGGTAATTAGTGCCGAAATGAAAAAACAACTTCGGGCACAAACCGGTAACGAATTGCCTACCCGCATTTTAGCATGTGTGGGCGGGGGCAGTAATGCAGCAGGAGCTTTTTACCATTTTCTCGACGACGAAAAGGTGGAGCTTATTGGAGTGGAAGCAGCCGGGAAAGGAGTTGACACCGGCGAAACGGCAGCTACTTTAACTGTTGGAACTCCCGGTGTTTTACACGCCAGCAAAACCATGCTGATGCAAAACAGCGACGGACAAATTACCGAACCCTATTCTATTTCTGCCGGACTCGATTACCCCGGAATTGGGCCACTGCATGCACACCTACATAAAACCGGCCGGGCAAAATATCTGGCGGCAACCGACGAGGAAGTGCTAAAATCTGTTTTGTTGTTAACTCAAAAAGAGGGAATTATTCCGGCTCTCGAATCGGCACACGCACTGGCAGCTCTCGATAAAATAAAAATGAACCCGGACGATGTGAATGTAATAAATCTGTCGGGCAGCGGAAATAAAGATATGGAGACTTACTTAAACTATTTTGGGTATTAGGAAGAACGTGATTGATGGAGATTAATAGTGATTAGGTGGAGATTAATAGTGATGAAATGGAGATTGATAGCAAAACTACGAATCTCAATAAATCTCTACAAATAACTACTATTAATATCATTATATAATTACAGGTTTAATTTGCGAGAAATTATTAAAAAAAATAAAGCAACAACAAATATGAATAATAGAATCAACCAACTTTTCGAAACGAAAAAAGAGCCCATTTTATCGGTTTATTTTACGGCCGGTTTTCCTGAATTAAACGATACATTTGCAATTATTAAAGAGCTGGAAAATAGCGGAGTTGATTTAATAGAAATCGGGATTCCGTTTTCGGACCCCACTGCCGATGGTCCCACAATTCAAAAAAGCAGCGAGATAGCACTGAAAAACGGAATGTCTTTAAATCTGCTTTTCGAGCAGCTAAAAACCATTCGCGAAACGATAAAAATACCGCTTATTTTAATGGGATATTTTAATCCGGTTTACCAATTTGGAGTTGAAAAGTTTTGCAAGAAATGTGCCGAAATTGGTATCGACGGAGCAATCCTCCCCGACCTGCCTTTAGACGAGTTTAAGGCTGAATACAAAGCGGTTTTCGATGCAAATAACCTACACAATATTTTGCTGATTACCCCACAAACTCCGGAGGCACGAATACGGGAAATTGATGCAGCTTCGGAAGGGTTTATTTATATGGTCTCGTCGTCGTCGACCACCGGCGCGGGAAAAAAAGTTGAAGATTTTCAACAAGACTATTTCGAACGTATTAAACAAATGAACCTGAGAAATAATTGTATCATAGGTTTTGGTATTTCAGACAGGGCAACCTTTTCTAACGCATGCAAATACGCTGCAGGAGCAATTATCGGGAGTGCTTTTGTAAAGGCACTAACCAACGATGGAAGTCTAAAGGAAACTATTGCGGCATTTATTCAATCTATTAAAACCGAGGAGTAAAATTGTTCATAAAAAAACACTGTTTTTAAACATATCAAACGTTTTTTTCGTAATAAACTATACATCAGCAATATAAAAAAACAAGTTGTTTTTAGATGCTGTTAATTAGTGTTAAACGTGATTTTAGATACACTATTTTTGCCGTTTTAGTGTTATATTAACGAAGTAAAATTTAAAACACAGAGCTATGTTAGAGTATGCAAAAACAATTCTTCCAAAAGTGAGTTTTAGTGAAGAACTTTTCAGGAAAGAATTAGTAAAATGTATTGGTTGGGTAGAACCCGACAAGCTAGAAGAATTAAGCGACTGGTGTTTTCAAACTTTCGGCGAATTATATCCCGACATTTTAAACGAAGCGTTTTCGAATGTGGCCGCTTAATTAAATTTATTAAAAATTATAT